>JARFUL010000084.1 GCA_029289015.1 Syntrophobacteria bacterium
CCTCGAAGGAGACCTCCTCCAGGAGCTTCTCCATCACGGTGTGGAGCCTCCGCGCGCCGATGTTCTCCATCCTCTGGTTCATCTCAAAGGCTATCCGGGCCACCTCCTCAACCGCGTCGTCGTCATACACGAGCTCCACCCCCTCGGTTCTCAAGAGCTCGATGTACTGCTTCACCAGCGCGTTCTCCGGCTCGGTGAGAATCCGCACGAAGTCGCCCTTGGTGAGCGATTTCAGCTCCACCCGGATGGGGAACCGCCCCTGGAACTCCGGGATCATGTCCGAGGGCTTGGACATATGGAACGCGCCGGACCCTATAAAAAGGATGTGGTCGGTCCTCACCATGCCGTACTTGGTGTTCACCGTGGTCCCCTCCACCAGGGGCAGGAGGTCCCGCTGCACACCCTCCCGGGAGACGTCCGGGCCGTACCTCGACTCCCGGCCCGCGATCTTGTCGATCTCATCGAGGAAGATGATGCCGGAGTGCTCCACCTTTCCCAGCGCGGTCTCCACCACCTTGTCCATGTCTATGAGCTTCTGGGCCTCCTGGTTGGCCAGCACCTTGAGGGCCTCGGAGACCTTCATCCTTCTTTGCTTGGTGCGGCCGGGGAAGAGCGAGCCCATCATGTCCTTGAGGTTCAGCTCCATCTCCTCCATCCCCGCACCGGAGAATATCTCCACAAAGGGGCCGGACCGGTCCTCGAGCTCCAGCTCCACCTCCGAGTCGTCGAGCTTGCCCGCCTTGAGCTTCTTCCTGAGCTTCTCGCGGGTCTCGCTCATGTCCTGGCCCCTCACCTCGGGCAGCAGGATGCTGAGCGCCCTCTCCTCAGCGATCTCCCTGGCCCGGTGTATCACCGCGTCCTGGGCCCTCTTCTTGGCCATGCTCACCGCGAGCTCGCTGAGGTCCCGGATCATGGACTCCACGTCCCGGCCCACGTAGCCCACCTCGGTGAACCTGGAGGCCTCCACCTTGAGGAACGGGGAGTCCGCCAGCCTGGCGAGGCGGCGCGCTATCTCGGTCTTGCCCACCCCGGTGGGGCCTATCATGATAATGTTTTTCGGCGCTATCTCGTCCCGGAGCGCCTCGGGCACCATCTGCCTGCGCCAGCGGTTCCTCAGCGCGATCGCGACCGCGCGCTTGGCCTCGTCCTGGCCCACTATGTAGCGGGCCAGCGCGTCCACCGTCTCCCCGGGCGTCAGGGCCCTATCCGCCCAGGTCGAGTCTTTCGATAGTAATGGTCTCATTGGTGTATATGCAGATGCCCGCGGCAATGCGCATGGCCTCCGTTGCTATCTCCTCTGCTCCGAGTTTTGTGTGGGCCAGAAGCGCCCGGGCCGCGGCCAAGGCAAAGCCCCCGCCGGAGCCCACGGCCACCGCGTTGCCCTCCGGCTCGATGACGTCGCCGTTGCCCGAGATAATGAGGGAATACTCGGAGTCCGCGGCTATCAGCAGCGCCTCCAGCCTTCTCAATACCTTGTCGGTGCGCCAGTCCTTGGCCAGCTCCACCGCGGCCCGCTTGAGGTTGCCCCCGTAGTGGTCCAGCTTCTTCTCGAACCTCTCGAACAGGGTGAACGCGTCCGCGGAGGACCCGGCGAACCCGGCCAGCATCGCGCCGTCGAAGAGCTTGCGCACCTTCACCGCGCCGGTCTTCACCACGTTGTCGCCCAGGGTCACCTGGCCGTCCGACGCGATGACCAGGTCGGCCCCCCGGCGCACGCACAGTATGGTTGTGGAACGGCTATCCGTCATTTTTCTTCCTGCTCCTCGGGTGGGCCTTGTCGTAGACCTCCATCAGCTTGTCCAGGTTGAGGTGCGTGTACATCTGGGTGGTGGAGAGGCTCTCGTGCCCCAGGAACTCCTGGATGGACCTCAGGTCCGCGCCCATCTCCAAAAGGTGGGTCGCGATGGAGTGCCTGAGCCCGTGGGGCCCCACCATCTTCAGGATCATGGCCCTGCCCTGGTATCTCTTTACCAGCTCCCTCGCCCAGCGCGCGCTGAGCCTTCTCCCGAACCTGTTGAGGTAGAGCGCTTCCTCCTCCCGGTCTTCCTTGAGCAGCTTTTTCCGCTCCCCGAGGTATTCCAGGTGCGCGTCCAGGGCCTTTTTCGTAACAGGCACCTCCCGGACCTTGCCCCCCTTGCCCTTCACCCGGACCGCGCCCTGGTCCGCGTCCACGCTGGCCACGTTTAGCCCCATCAGCTCGCTCACCCTGAGCCCGGAGGAGTAGAGCATCTCGAGCATGGCCCTGTCCCTGGCTCTCAGCTCGTTGGTCGCGTCCATCGATTCCAGGAGCCGGTACACGTCGTCCACCGTGAGAAACGCCGGGACCTTCCTGACCGCCTTGGGGGTGACGAGAAGCTGGGCAGGGTCCTCGTCCACATAGCCCCGCCGGAGCAGGAACTTGTAGAGCGACCGGAGGCTGGCCACCTTCCTGGTCAGGGTGGACCTCTTCCTGCCCTCCCTGGACAGGTGCGCGACAAAGGCCCTCAGGTCGCGGTATCCGGCTGAGGCTATGGTACGCCCCTCTCTAGCCTGGGCCAGAAAGCGCGTGAACTCCTTGAGGTCTGAGCGGTAGGCCGCGACCGTGTTGGGTGACGCGCCCAGCTCTACCTCGAGATAGTTGAAAAAGTTCTCGAGAAAATGATCCATGGACCAGCCGCCCCAAAATTGCGGTGAATCTCAATTATTATAATAAATTATCTCCCAGTCAACCCCTATTGCAATTTATCGGGCCCAGGCGCCGGGGCCCCAGATATTGCCCCTGGGATCGGTGTTATGGGACGCTTTTAGCGCGGGGGCGGACTGTAAGTTCCCGGGTTGGGAGGACCTGCGCCCTCACGGCTCCCGGGTAGATAATTACTTGACATAGAAGCATTTTTAACATAAGAGTTGGGGAAAGTTGCCGTCTGGGGGAAGGGGAAAACATCATCGCCAAAGCCGCAGCGGAGCGACTTTTATTTTAATCGCAACCCCCCGAAGAGACGCTCGACCCTTAGAACAAATTCCCGACAGAAGGTCTGGCAAGACAACTCTTGCCCGGTATTTAAGATATTTGGACAAAAAAACGCGAGGAAATTTAGCCATGACTGACGACTATCCCGAAGGCAAGGGCCCGCGCGACCTCGATCTTGATATAGATTTTTCGGAGATAGACGACGAGCTCGCAGAGCTCGAGCAGCTCATATCCGAGGACGAAGCCGCGCCGGCCGAGGAGCCCCCGGACGCCCCGGAACCCGGGTTTGAGCCCCCCGCTGATATCGAGCCGGAACCCGCTTTAGAACTCGACGCCGAGCCCCCGGCCGAGGAAGAAGAGGGCCAAACCGATCTTCCAGGGCTGGAGAGGGAGATGGAAGACCTGGCCGACGAGATGGACGACCTCCTCTCGGAAGACATCCTGACCAAGGAGGTCCCGCCCAAGCCCGAGCCGGAACCCCCCTTCGAGGCTGAGGCCGCGGAATTGCTGGACGAGGAGGAAGAGCTCGACGTGGACGCGCTCGAAGCGGAGCTCGACATGGAGGAGGAGTTCTTTACGGAAGCGCCGGAAGTCTCCCCCGAGGAGCCGGAGGTTTCGGACCTTCCCGCGGAGGAGTTCGCCGCCGAAGAGGAGCCCGCTGTAGAGTTCGAGGAACCCCCCGCGCCGGATGAACCCTGGGCCGAGGAGCCCATGGCTGAGGAGCCCTTTGGCGAGGCTCCCCCCGAGGAGTTTGGAGAGCCCCCCGCGGAAGAAGCGGCAATGGAAGAGCCTTTGGCCGAGGAGTTCGTTGAGGAGGAGCCGGTGGATGAGGAGGCCGCGTTCGAGGAGATGATGGACGAGGACCTCTTTGACGCGGATATGGGCCTCGAGGACCTTCCGGTCGCGGAGATGGTGGAGGATGACTTCGAAGCCCCGGAGGAGCCCCTGGACGAAGAGGTCGAGGAGATGGTGGAAGAGGAGCCCTTCATGGAGGAATTCGCGGCGGAAGAGCTTCTGGACGCCCCGGATGAGGAGGAGCCCACGGAGGAGCTCTTCGTCTCCGGAGAGGTAGAGCCGGCCGAGCCCGAGCTGGATCCCGAGGAGATTAGCAGGATGATTGAGGAGAAGGTGGACGAGGTTGTGCGCGAAATGGTGGCGGAAAAGCTCCCGGAAATTTTGGAAAGGGTGCTCAGGGAGGAGATACTCGAAAAGATAAAAGAGGCCCTCAGTTCCTGACGCGAGAGCCTTGGAAAGATACCGGGGGGGCGGACCCAAAGGGGTGGTGAGCGCATCGCCCCCTCTTATTTTCAGCGCTCAACAGGGTGAAATTCTTGTGCCCGGTGATAGAATAGTAGAGGTTCTAAGGCGCGAGCCCTTGCAGGATACGGTTAAAGCGGGAGAGATGTTACATGCCGGATGTAGAGCTGGAAAAAGAATTCAAGCCGGATAAGATTGAAAAAAAATGGTACGCGCGCTGGGAAGAGGACAAGGCCTTCCACGCCCGGTCCCCCAGCGCCGCGCCCTACTACTCCATAGTCATTCCGCCGCCCAACGTGACCGGCGAGCTCCACATGGGCCACGCGCTGAACAACACCATCCAGGACGTTCTGTGCCGCTACTGGCGCATGCGGGGAAAGAACGTGCTCTGGGTCCCCGGAACCGACCACGCGGGCATAGCCACCCAGAACGTGGTGGAGCGCAACCTGGCTGAGGAGGGTTTGGACAGGCACGCGCTGGGCAGGGAGCGGTTCGTGGAGAGGGTCTGGGAGTGGAAGAAGGAGTACGGGGGCAGGATAATCCACCAGCTCAAAAGGCTCGGCTCTTCGTGCGACTGGGACCGGGAGAGGTTCACCATGGACGAGGGGCTCTCCCGCGCGGTGCTCAAGGTCTTTGTGGACCTCTACAACGAAGGGCTCATCTATCGCGGGGAGCGGCTCATCAACTGGTGCGTGCGGTGCATGACCGCGCTCGCGGACCTCGAGGTGGAGCAGAAGGATACTCCGGGCAACCTGTGGTACATCCGCTATCCCCTGAAGGACGCCGCGGGCCACCTCACCGTGGCCACCACCAGGCCGGAGACCATGCTGGGGGACACCGGGGTCGCGGTGAACCCGGGAGACAGCCGTTTCAGGGAGTACATCGGCAAGACGGTAATCCTTCCCCTCATGAACAGGGAGATACCGGTCATCAGCGACGAGCACGTTGACCCGGAGTTTGGCACCGGCTGCCTGAAGATAACCCCGGGCCACGACCCCTACGACTTTGAGATAGGGCTCAGGCATAACCTGGATCTTATCAGCGTATTGGACACCACCGGCCGCATGAACGAGGCCGCGGGCCCCTACGAGGGGTTGGACCGCTACGAGTGCCGCGAGAGGGTGGTGGAAGACCTCAAGGCCCTGGGCCTCCTCGAAAAGATCGAGGACCACGACCACCGGGTGGGCCACTGCTACCGGTGCAACACCACCATTGAGCTCCTGTCCTCGCTCCAGTGGTTCGTCGCGGTCAAGCCCCTCGCGGAAAAGGCCATGGCCGCGGTGAAGGACGGCAGGACAAAGATCATCCCGGACACCTGGGAGAAGAGCTACTTCAACTGGCTGGAGAACATCGAGGACTGGTGCATTTCGCGCCAGATATGGTGGGGCCACCGCATCCCCGCGTGGTACTGCCAGGGGTGCGAAGAGACCATCGTGGACCTGAGCGAGCCGGAAAGGTGTCCAAAGTGCGGCTCAACGGACCTTGTCCAGGAGACCGACGTATTGGACACGTGGTTCTCCTCAGCGCTCTGGCCCTTTAGCACCCTGGGCTGGCCCGACGAGACCCCGGACCTCAAGACCTTCTACCCCACCTCGTGCCTGGTCACCGCGTTCGACATCCTCTTCTTCTGGGTGGCCAGGATGATGATGGTGGGGATCCACTTCATGGACGACGTGCCCTTTGACCACGTCTACATTCACGCGCTGGTAAGGGACGAGCACGGCAAGAAGATGTCCAAGAGCTCCGGCAACGTCATTGATCCCCTGGTGATTATGGACAAGTACGGCACCGACGCGTTCAGGTTCACCCTGGTGCACCTTTCCACGATGGGCAGGGACGTGCTCCTTGCCGAGAGGATCGTGGAGGGGTTCAAGAGGTTCGTGAACAAGATCTGGCAGGCCGCGAGGTTCACCTTCATGCACCTCGACGAAAAGAGCACGCGCCGGCCCTTCGACGGCCTCGACCTCGACGAGACGGACCGCTGGATAATAAGCCGCACCGGCCAGACCGCGCGCGCGGTTGGGGAGTCCTTTGAGACCTACCACTTCGACAGGGCCGCGAAGGAGCTCTACAGGTTCATCTGGCACGAGTTCTGCGACTGGTACCTCGAGATGTCCAAACCCGCGCTCTACGAGGAGGATTCCGAGAGGGCCGCGGTAAAGAGACAGGTGCTGAGGAACGTTTTGGACGCGATCCTGAGGATGCTCCATCCCATAATGCCCTTCCTCACCGAGGAGCTCTACATGCGGCTCCCGGGAAACGAGCACGAGGCCTCCATAATGAAGGCCCCCTTCCCCGTGCCGGATGACTTCCCCGAGGATACTGTCGCGCAGACGGACCTGGACTTCGTGCAGGCGGTGATCGGCGGGATACGCAACATCCGGGGCGAGATGGGCATCAGCCCCTCCGACACGATAGACGCGGTGATCATCTGCCGGGACGCGGGGCTCAGAGACGTGCTGGAGAGCCTGAGGGCCCACATCCTGGGGCTGGCCAGGGTCTCCTCCCTCACCATAACCAAGGACGGTGATCCGCCCAAGGGGTCGGCCTCCTCGGTTCACCGCGGCGCGGAGGTGTTTGTGCCCCTGGCCGGAATGGTGGACTTCGACAGAGAGATAAAGAGGCTCACCAAGGAGATGGCCAAGCTGGAGAACGAGGTGGGCCGGAGCAAGAAGAAGCTGGACAACCCCCAGTTCCTAAAGAAGGCCGCGGCCGAAGCGGTGGCCAAGGAGAAAGATAAGTACGAAAGGCTCGTAAAGAAGCTCGAGAAGGTCCGGCTGAACTATAGGAGAATCAAGTCCTTGAGCGAGGGGGAGATGGTGGACATGGGGACCGAATAGGGCCGTAAGCTTCTGCGCGCCGAAAACAGGGTGGATGGGAATACCCGTCCTCCCCTTTTTTTATCCGGGGGTCAGAACTCCCGCAGCTCCCAGGTTTCAATCCTCTGGTAATCATCAAAGGGCAGGAAGGTTTTCCTGGACAGAGTGCGTGAGTCATTGCCGTCCACCCTGCCGCGCAAAACCACCTTGGTCACCTCATTGCCCTCTTCGTCCACCCCGTGAATCTTGAGAAGCACCTTGATCTCCCTGTCGGTATTATTGTTCACCGTGGCGTAGACCATGATGAACACATCGCCGGAGCTGTCCGGCCCTTTAACGACTTCCGCAGAGATATCAACTACTTCAATCTCTTCCTGTCCAATCGCAAGAGTTGTGGACAAAGAGAGCGCCACCATAACGGATATGAAAAGCACCCCTAGTTTTTTCATAATTCCTTCCCTAGCCCTCTTTAATATGTTTCGAGCTGCGCCGGAATCTATCCAAAGATTTTAACATTACCCTCGGCATAAGACAATTTCCGCGCCCAGGTCTTTCCCTTCCCCGGCACCCCGCGGCGGCCTCCCTTTGGCCCGGCACCGCTAAAAGGGTTGAAAGTATCCGGCCAATGGCCTATATTTTCCCCAAAAACTTCAACATTTTAACCATCTGACACGGCAATGGACCCCATTTTGAAGAGGCTCCTTGAGCT
>JARFUL010000085.1 GCA_029289015.1 Syntrophobacteria bacterium
CGCACGGAGAAGCCTATCGCGCCGGCGATCCTGTTCTCCTCGTTGGCGTCCAGGAGGAGCTTAACGATGAACACGCGCTCGTAGAGAACGTCGTCCAGGGAGCCGTAGGTCTCAACAATGGAGTTCTTCGCGGCCTCGGACACGATCACCTTGTAGGACTCGCCGTTGATCATGACCTGCCAGCGGCCGGCCCTCTGGTAGTTGCCGTCAGCGTCGCGCCAGATGGGGAGACCCCACTTGTTGAAGAGATGCACAGAGGAGTCGACGTGGCGCGCGATGTCATAGACCAGGTCCTCACGGATCGTGCCCATCTGGTCCATCTTGACGTACTTTACGAAGTCCTCGGGGGTGTTCTCGCCCCTGTCAAGGCCTATGTAAGTGTTGATCGCGGAAAGGCCCATCGCGACCGCGCCGGAGCGGTCCATAGCGGCCTTGTCGAGTACGATCATCTTGATGTCGTGCTTCTTGCCCCAGTAGCACGCCTCAAAGGCCGCGCCCGTGGCAGCCATACCACCGCCCACGATCAGAAGGTCGGTGTCGAGTTTTACGGTTTCAAATGCCTCCATATCTTCACCTCCTTGGGTGTTAAGCTACTTTGTGGGCAGCACGTCGACGCCGACGGACGCGGGCTCGGTCACCAGGCACTGGTCGTTCAGGTCGTCCGGGCCTACATCGAAACCGCCCAGCGGTACCGCCTGGCCCTCAGGGGTGGTCCTGATGGGGAACTTGAACCGCTTGATGATGCCGTTGCGGAACTTGACGGTCCACATGATGTCCTCGGAGCCGCGAAGGGGAACCACAGAGCCGCCGTAAGGCACGAAGTCGGCGTAGCCCCGCACGTCTATGGCCTGCTGGGGGCAGATCTTCACGCAGTTGTAGCACTCCCAGCAGAACTCGGGGGCCTGGTTGTAGGCCTTCATGGCCTCTTTGTCGAGGACCATCAGGTCGTTGGGACAGATGTACATGCAGGCGGTCCTGTCCAGCCCTTTGCACCCGTCGCATTTTTCGGTCATTACAAAGCTAGGCATACTCTATACCTCCTAAAGTTCATGGTTGCCAACTAACTTGCAACAATGGCCACAAACTCTTCCGTATTCTCCCTCCTTTCCGATTTGTAAATATTGTTTATCAAAAGTTGCTTTTTAGGTTGTTAGGCGCCAAAGTCAAGCGCCCTCTTGGAAGCTATCCATTACTTATTTTCATCGGGAACATCACCGGTCGCGTAGCCGTGGACCTTGATCTCCACCTTCTCCTCCAGGCTGGCGTAGTAGTCCTGGAGAATCTTCACCACTTCCGGCCTCCCGAACTCCACGGGGAGGTCGCCGCCTTCGGACAGGATCTTCCTCACCATGGTGCCGGAGAGGATAAGCCTGTCGTCCTTGCCGTGGGGGCAGGTCTTCATGGAGACCATGCCATAGCACTTGTGGCACCAGAAGGTCCAGTCTATGGAAAGGGGCTGAAGCACCAGGGAGCCCTCGGGTATGTCGTTGAAGATGGTCTGCGCGTCAAAGGCGCCGTAGTAGTCGCCCACGCCCGCGTGGTCGCGGCCCACGATCAGGTGGGAGCAGCCGTAGTTCTGGCGGAAGCAGGCATGTAAAAGGGCCTCCCTGGGCCCCGCGTAGCGCATCTCCATGGGGTAGCCGCCCTGGACCACCGAGTCCTTGACAAAGTAGTAATCCACCAGGGCCTGGATCGCGTCCACCCGGGTGTCCGCGGGGATGTCGCCGGGCTTCAGCTTGCCCAGAAGCTGGTGGATGTATACCCCGTCGAGGATCTCCAGCGCGATCTTGGCCAGGTACTCGTGGGAGCGGTGCATGGGGTTGCGGAGCTGGAGCGCGGCCACGGTGCGCCAGCCTTTCTCCTCAAATATGGCCCTTGCCTGGGCCGGGGTCTGGTAGAGGCCGGGGAACTCGGAGGGGAAGAAGGACTCGGAGATCACCTTGATGGGGCCCGCGAGGTTGACGTCGGCCTGGCCCATCACCTTCTCCACTCCGGGATGCTCGGTGTCGGTGGTGGTGAACACCTTCTTGCACTCGTGGGCCTTGTCTATGGTGTATTTCTCCGCGATCTTCATGGTGCCGAGGATCTCGTCGTTCTCCACGTCGTAGAGAGCGACCCCTTCTCCCTCGCTGATGGAATCGGCCAGGTCCTTGGCAGCGGACAGGGTTATGGGGATGGGCCAGAAGGTCCCATCGGTGGTCAAAAAGTCGTCGCAGCAGCCCTTCCAGTCGTCGTGACCCATGAAACCGGTGAGCGGGGTGAACGCGCCGATGCCCAGCATCAGGACGTCGGAGGCCTCCCTGGAGGTCATGGGGACTTTTTTCAGGGTAGCGGCTTTCTTCTTTTCCTCTTCCAGCTCTCCTCCCGTGAGGAGCAGCGGCATGAGCTTTCTCTCTTTGCCATGAGGTGGAACCAATTTGGACATATTTGTCCTCCCTTCTCTAGATTTAGAATTTAGCTACGAGACGTATCATCAAAAAGAATACCCATACACTACCACATACTGGGTAGTTTGTGCATTTTTTATCATTCTGACGGGGCCCAGTCAACCGAAAAATGGACTATATAGATAATGTTTGTCGGGAGTGTGATTTGCCTCTGGAACCAGGTAAATCCCAGATAATATTCTAAAATCAGGCCGCCTTCCAGAGAAGAGAAAACAGACCAAGATTATATTTGGGAAATTACTTTGAGTCAAACATTTTTTAAGGTGAGAAATCTTTCTCATCTTGGCCATAAAAAAAAGGGCCCAAAGCCGCGTCCGGGGCCCCAAAATAGTGGCCAGGGGGAGAGCACGCGGACCCGGCTCCCGGGGGAGGAAGCGCGGGCCGGCCCTCTGGCAGTTTTACCGGTTGAGCCTCAGGGGGTTCTACCCGTTCTTGGCCTCGGCCTCGGCCATCTGCTTGAGCCCCTGGATGGCCATGTCTAGGCCGGTCTGCTCGCCTATTCTCTTGTTGGCCTCTTCCAGCTCGGGGATGAACCGAGGATCACCGTGCTCCGCCAAGGCAAGGCCGGCCTCGTTGACCACGTGGACCGACGCGTGTCCGAGGAAGGATCTCAGCAGCTCCACGCTCGCGGTACTCCTCACCTTGGCGAGCACCCTCACCAGCGGGGTCTTGATGGGGTCGAACTCCGGCTCCTCCTCGAAGGCCTCCTTGACCGCGTTTACGCCCCCGTCGCCCATCTGCGCGAGGACGGAGACGCACTCGTCCCCCACAAAGGGGTAGTCGTAGACCGCCATGTCCACGAGCGCGTCCAGGGCCAGGGGGCTTTTGTACGCGGCCAGGACATCCGGGGCCAGCGCCGCGGCCCAGGAGAAGAGGTGGCAGAACTCGAGGAGATAGGGGAGAGCCCCCTGCTCCTGCTTGAGCCTGGCCAAGACCTTGTTGAGCCCCTTTCTCCTCGCGGCAATTCCATCCTCGCCCGTCTCGGGAAACCTATTCATGTCGTTGGCCAAAAGCAGCTTCCGGGCCAGGGACCTCATCTCCTCGTCCGGGGGGTCGGGGACCATCCGGGAGTTCTTCAGCGCCCTCTTCGCGATGAAGAGCTTTTTCAGCCACACGTGGGGATGGTAGAGGTGGGCCAGGGGATCCTGGGACTCCAGCCGGTGCTCCTGCTCCTTCAAGAAGTGGGCCATCTCCTCCTCGGCCACCGCGTACCTGGCCCGGGCCCTGGCCATCGCGTCGTCGAACCTGGCATCAATGAGATGCGCGTTGTATACCAGGTCGTGGATCCGGTCGTTCTGGGGCGCCTGTAAGAGCAGCTCCTCCGCGTTCTCCAGGCTCCTTTGCACGCGGCCCTCTGCCAGGAGCCCGAAGGCCTCGTTGAGCCTCTCGCCGAGCCACCTGCGCCTGGCGTTTTCCGCCGCGGCGGCCTCCACCGCGTCGGGTCCCATGAGATCCATTATCCCCTTGTGGAGCTGCTCGCAGCACTTCTTGTATTTCTTTTTGGAGCCGCAGGGGCAGGGTTCGTTCCTCTTCACCTCGGAAGCGGCCACCGAGTCCTTCAAAAAGTCCTTCCCGTGAAGGGCCAGGAACTCGTCCAGGGCCGCGTTCAGCGCGTCCACAGGCAGCCCGGCCTCCTCGGCCACCTTGTTTATCTCCTCACCTCTCACCAGCCTGATTATGGCCTGGGCATAGATAGTGCCGGTGGTTTCGGTGTCCAAGCTCATCTAATACCTTCTCCCTCTATGGTTTCACGGCTTACTGGCCCAAAGTATAAACGGGATCTCGCGCAAGGCCAATCACCATACACGAGATTTTTCGAGAAGGCAAACCCTCAGGGGAGCTTCTCGCCGCAGCTGTTGCAGAAGTTGGCCTCAGGGAGGTTCTCGAAGCTGCAGTGCGGGCAGACCTTGTGGGCCTCTTCCCGTACCTTGGCTCCGCAGTTGGAGCAGAAGTTGGCGTCTGCAGGCAGGTCGTTCTGGCAGCTGGGGCACTTCATCCCGGTTATGAGCTGGTGGCCGCAGTTGTTGCAGAACCGGGCCCTGGCCGGGATGTCGGCGCTGCAGTTGGGGCAGGCCTCCTTGGGCTCCTCGCGGCCGTTCTTGAACGCGTCCTTCAGGATGCTGGGCATCATCATCCCCAGCCCCGCGCCCAGCCCGAGGCCCATGCCCTCGGATGTGGTGGAGGGGCCGCCCTCCCCGACGCCGGCCGCGGCCACGCGCAGTTGGCTATACTATCTCCGAATAGCTCGCGATTGGTGCTTAAAAGAAGAACGTCCGAATCGACGCGGTCTTCGCGGGACTGGTAAAGACCCTAAAATCCCGTCTCCCCCTGGTAGTCCTGGTACCTCAACTCATTCTGTAAAAACTCGATCTCGCGCTTGAGCTGCTCTATCTCCTTTTCG
>JARFUL010000086.1 GCA_029289015.1 Syntrophobacteria bacterium
CCACCCGGAGATGGAGGCCGCGCGCCGGCCCAACCCCCGGCGGCCTTTTTTGTTTCGCTAACAAAACTCAAGAGGAGGGGGGGCATGAAAAGAAGGACTTTCATCGTCAGACCTGTTGACCTTTCCCGCCAGGGTGTGCTATCCATCCTTGGGCTGCTCCACCCTCCTCAGTGCTGATAAGGGGGCAGTAAGGGTATTTAGAAGAAGACAGAGCGTAGGATGTAACATTTTGCCCTTTTCGGTTTAACAACCATCGGGACTAAAAAGGAGGAGGTTATGGGAAAGAGTAAGCTTTTCAACGCGGCCCTGGCCATGATTCTGGCTATGGCCCTGGCCTTTTTCGGTTGCGGCAAGCCGCCCCAGAAGGCGGTGCCCAAAAAGCCCATCAAGATAGGCGCGATATTCTCCGTTACCGGCCGCGCCTCCTTCCTGGGCGACCCCGAGGCGAAGACTGTGGAGATGCTCGTCGAGGAGATCAACGCCACGGGCGGCATAAACGGGAGGAAGCTGGAGGTGGTGATCCTTGATGACGAGTCGGACTCCACGAAGTGTGTTCTCGCGGCCAAGAGTCTTATCAAGAAGGAAAAGGTTCCGGTGATCATAGGGCCCTCCCTCAGCGGTCACTCCATGGCGCTCATACCGATCATGCAGAAGGCCGAGGTTCCGCTCATCTCCTGCGCGGCGAGAAGAGACATAATCCATCCCGCGGCTGAGAGGAAATGGATATTCAAGGTCCCCCAGACGGACATGCAGGCAGTGGGAAGAATCTTCGCGCATATCAAATCCAAGGGGAAGAGCAGGGTGGCCATAATCTCCGTGAACACCGGCTTTGGCGCGGGCGGCAGGAACCAGCTCCTGGCCCAGGCGAAGGGCGCGGGGATCAATATCGTGGCCGACGAGCGCTACGGCCCCAAGGACAGCGATATCACCGCGCAGCTCACCAAGATAAAGGCCAAGAGACCCCACGCGATAATCAACTGGTCCATAGGCCCCACCCAGGTTCTCGTGGTGAGGACCTGGGCCGACCTGGGGATGAAGAACATATCCCTCTACCAGAGCCACGGCTTCGGCTCCAAGAGGAACATCGTAGCCTCAGGCGGGGCCGCGGAGGGGGTCATGTGTCCGCTGGGGTTGGTGAACATTGCCGACCTGGTGCCTGCTGACAATCCCCAGAAGAAAGTTATAATGAAATACAAAAAGGACTACGAAGCCCGCTACGGTATGGATCTCAGCTCCTTCGGGGGCCACGCGTGGGACGCGCTGATGCTCGCGGTGGACGCGGCGAAGGCGGTGGGCGACGACCCTGCCAAGATCAGGGACTACCTTGAGACAAGGCAGGGGTTCGTGGGCCAGCACGGGGTGTTCAACTTCTCCAAGGACGACCACAACGGCCTGACTAAAGACGACTTCGAGATGGTGGTGGTGAAGAAAGACACCTGGGCCCTGGCGAAATAGGGGACTCTAAAGCTTGAGCCTAGCCAGCCAGATACTACAATACGTGCTCACCGGAATCACCGTGGGCTCCATATACGGCCTGGTTGGCCTCGGGTTCAATATTATCTATGCGGTAACCGAGGTAATCAACTTCGCCCAGGGAGAGTTTGTGGTGCTGGGCGGGATGCTGATGGTGTTTCTCACCAGCGGCCTCAAGCTCTCCCTGGGGGTTTCATTCCTGCTCACCGTGGCCGGCGGGACCCTGGTGGGCGTGATGATGGACCGCTTCACCATCAAGCCGCTCAAGGACGCGTCCGTACTTCAGGTAATCATCGTAACCTTGGCGGTCTCCATCGTGCTCAAAGGGCTCATGATGTTCGCGTGGGGCAAGGACTCCTTCTTCATGGAGCCCTTTGCCAAGACCGCGCCCATCAAGATCGCGGGCGCGGTTGTCCACCCCCAGACGCCCTGGGTCCTGGGCCTCACCGTCCTGGTGGTGATAGCGCTCACCATATTCTTTAAAAAGACCCGGTTCGGCAAAGCCATGGTCGCGTGCGCGGACGACCGTGAGGCCGCGAGCCTCATGGGGGTGCGGGTGAACACCATGGTGCTCCTTAGCTTCGCGCTCTCAGCGGCCATCGGCGCGATCGCGGGCCTGGCGATCACCCCCATTACGCTCATGGAGTACGACCGGGGCGCGCTCCTGGCGATCAAGGGGTTCGGCGCCGCGGTCTTGGGCGGGCTCGGGCATTTCTCCGGCGCGGTGGTCGCGGGCATTATCCTGGGGCTAATCGAGTCCCTCACCGCGGGGCTCATAAGCTCCGGGTACAAGGACGCGGCTGCCCTGTTGGTCCTTCTCGTGGTGCTCTACGTCAGGCCCAGTGGAATCTTCGGCGACATTGAGGCCGGAAAGATCAAGAGGTTCTGAGTATGGGCCGGGCCAGAGAGCTTGTCTGTTTCGTGGTTCTCGTGGGGGTTTTGGTCCTTATCCCGTTCCTCGCAGAGAACACCACCGCGTTTGCCAACTACCTCGGGGTCATGGTCTTCGTGGGGATATTCAGCCTCGTTACCATGGGGCTTTCGCTCCTCATGGGGTTCGCGGGCCAGATCTCCCTGGGCCACGCCGCGTTCTTCGGCCTGGGGGCCTACTCAACGGGCGTGCTCACCGTGGCGCACAACTTCTCCCCGGTGGTCGCGCTCATCGTGGGGGTTCTCATCACCTCCATCGTGGCCTACTTCGTGGGTCTGCCCACCCTCAAGCTCAAGGGCCACTACCTGGCCATGGCCACCCTGGGAATAGGGATCATCGTGAGCATAGTCTTCTCCGAAGAGGTGGCCATCACCGGCGGCCCCGCGGGGCTCGGCGACATCCCGGAGATGTCCTTCTTCGGCTTCGCGCTGGACTCGGAGTTGAAGTTTTACATATTCACCTGGCTTACGGTCTTTTTGCTTTTGATATTCTCCAAGAACATCCTCAGGTCGCGGGTGGGCAGAGGCCTCCAGGCCATCCACTTCAGCGAGCAGGCCGCGGAGGCCTCCGGGGTGGACACCTCGTCCTTCAAGCTCAAGGTCTTCGTAATAAGCGCGGTCTACGCGTCCATCGCGGGCTCCTTGTACGCGCACTACATGGCCTTTCTCACCCCGAGCTCCTTTGATCTTTTCTGGTCCATAAAGTTCCTAATGATGGCGGTGATAGGCGGTATGTCGTCCCTTTGGGGCGCGATCCTGGGGACCGGGCTCATCACCTTCCTGGGCAACGAGTGGCTCCACGCGTTCCAGGACTTCGACGTTTTGGTCTACGGTGTTATATTGCTGATTATCTCCATGTTCCTGCCGGAGGGGCTGGCCGGGGGGCTGGCCAGGGGATGGGACAGAATAATTAATCGCGGGCGGGGTCATGCTTGAGGTTGTGGGACTCACGGTGAGGTTCGGGGGGCTTCTGGCCCTCTCCGAGCTCAGCTTCTCGGTCCCCGGGGGGCTGATAAAGGCCATCATCGGGCCCAACGGCGCGGGAAAGACAACCCTTTTCAACGCGGTGATCGGGATGGTGCCCCTGAGCCAGGGCACTGTTCTGTTCGAGGGCCGCCAGATCCAGGGGCTCAAGACCAACCGGATCTGCCGGCTGGGCGTGACCCGCACCTTCCAGAACCTGGAGGTCTTCTCCGGGCTCACGGTGCTGGAGAACGTGATGGTGGGGCGCCACACCAAGGGGCGGGCCGGTTTCGCGAGCGCCGGGCTCCGCCTGCCGGGGGTGTGCCGGGAGGACGCCCAGGCGGAACGGGCCTGCTGCGAGTGGCTGGCCCTGGTGGGGCTGGCCGACCGGGCCGGGGAGGACGCGCTGAGTCTCCCCTTCGGGCAGCAGCGGCTGCTCGAGATCGCCCGGGCGCTGGCGAGCGAGCCCCGCCTTCTGCTGCTCGACGAGCCGGCGGCCGGGCTCAGCACCCGCGAAAAGACCGACCTGGCGCGCCTGGTCCGGCGCATC
>JARFUL010000087.1 GCA_029289015.1 Syntrophobacteria bacterium
CAAAGGGGCGGATGTAGAGCGACTCGCCCCTCTTTTCCGGGACCCACTCCCTGTCCAGGTCCACCAGGGTTTTGATGCCCTCGATGAAGGTCTCCGCGTCTATCTCCGGGATGCAGAGCCTCGCGCACGACCTGTTGAAGCGCGCGTGGTGCCACTTGGCGCGGAACAGGCTAATCGAGCCATCCGAGGCGCGAAACGCCTTTAGGCCGTCGAACACGGCCTGGCCGTAGTGGAAGTATACCATGGAGGGAAGGACCCCGATCCGGCCGAAGGGCACGATCCTGGGCGAAGACCAGGCGCGTCCCCGGTACACCATGTCGAGCATATGGTCCGAGAAGATCTGCCCGAACCCCAGCTCGTCGGTCTCCATCTCGGCAATTCTCGACTTTTCAGTCTTTATGATCTCCACGGCCTGATCCGACCTTTTCCGCCTTTTTGGCGTAGCACAGCATTATAAATGCCGCAGATAGAATTTGCCTTATCTCAGTGCGGCGGGGTGTAAAACCCCGCGCTACTCCTGCGTTTGTCCAAGCCTCCCCGTCCTGCCGCCAGGGGGCCATTGGCCCTTTATTGATCCTCGCCCTTGCGGGCTCGGATGGATTGAGCTCAGAAGTGTTAGGCTTGAAATTTATTATAGCCCTACTCCACAGCTCCCGCTGGCAGGCGGGAGCCTGTAAAGTGCCAATGGCACCCTATTTGAATCTTTCCTCAATGGCCCTCGCGTGGATGGGAAGTCCTTCTTCGTTTGCCAGTCTCACCACGTGGTGCCTCAGTGTTGCCAACCCTTCCTTGCTCAGGTACTGGAAGGTGGGCTTCTTTATGAAGTCGTCTACGCTCAGGCCGCTGAACATCTTCGCGGCCTGGCCCGTGGGGAGCACGTGGTTGGTGCCGGATGAGTAGTCGCCTGCAGGCACGGGCGCGTAGTCCCCCAGAAAGATGGAGCCCGCGTGGTTGATCCTGGCCATCACGAGGAAGGGGTCCCTTGTCACTATCTGGAGGTGCTCCGCCGCGTACTCGTTGGTGATCTCTATGGCCTCGTCCATGTCGCGGGCAACGATGACCGCGGCGAACCTGAAGGACTTCTCCAGGATGTCCTTGCGGGGCAGGGACTCGTACTCCTCGGCGATGATCCGGCAGACCTCCCCTGCCAGCTCCCCCGAGGTGGTCACCAGCGCGGCGCCCGCGTCGGGGTCGTGCTCGAGCTGGGACAGAAGGTCCACCGCGGTCCACAGCGGGTTCGCGGTGTCGTCCGCCAAAATCAGGGACTCCGAGGGCCCCGCGGGGGAGTCTATGTCCACGTGCCCGAAGACCGCCATCTTGGCCGCGGTGACGTAGATGTTGCCCGGGCCCACGATGTTGTCCGTCTTGGGGATGGTCTCGGTGCCGAAGGCCATCGCGCCCACGGCCCAGGGCCCGCCCACCTTGTACAGCTCGTCGCAGCCCACTATGTCCGCGGCCACCAGGGTTGCGGCGTTGCCCGCTATCCCCGTGTCGGGCGGGGTGCACGCGATCACCTTTTTCACGCCCGCGACCTTAGCAGGGATTATGGTCATGAGCACGGAGGAGGGGTACGCGGCCCTGCGGCCCGGCACGTAGCACCCGGCCACGTCCATGGGCCTCATGAGCCTTCCGGCCTGGATGCCCGGGAGCACCTCTATGGACCACGACTCCTTTTCGAGCTGGGCCTCGTGGAACCTCCTGATGTTATCCGCGGAGAACTTGAGGGATTCCACCACCTCTTTGTCCAGCTCTTTGTAGGCCGCGTCTATCTCGGCCAGGGTCACCACGAAGTCTTCCGCGGTGACGTCCTCCTTGTATTTCTTGTAATGATCGAGGAGAACCTGATCGCCCCTTTGCTTTATGTCGAACACGATGTCCCGGCATTGCGCGAAGACCTCGGACACGTCGTGCATGGAGCGGGTCATGATGATGCGCTTTCGCTCCTCGGTCATCTCAGAAAATCTCTCGGGCTTTAACATGGATCTACCTCCTTAAAAATTAAAGGGGCGCCTGAAAATCAAAAGAACCCCGCGGGAATCTCGCTTATAGTTGGTCGGGCCGAAACAGTCAAGAACACTCGGGCCCCGGGACTGACTATTAGATAACCTGAACGCGCGGCGTCCCTCTGTCCAAAGTCTTGCTCACCCCTGCCAAAGGGACAGAAAAAGTAACAGTTTATAACACGGTTTGGGACCCCTGAAAACCCCTCTTTTTTTACCGGCCCCCCGGGCTTGGGAGGCTTTTTGTTCCCTATGGGTTGCAGCTCCTGCAGGGAGAATAGCCCTGCCAGAAGGCCTCCATCCTGTTTTTGAATATCCTTCCCCTGGCCCCCCTGGCCGCGGTGCAGCTAGGCCTGTGGAATATGAAGGAGTTCTTCCCGGCCCGGTAGAAGGGCTCCGTAGCCTTTGCGGGAAGGGCCCAAAGCCCCTTTTTCGCGGTGATGGCCTTTCTTTGCAGCTCTATGAGCCTGGGCCTCATCTTGAGGTTCGGCCGCTTGGTGTATACCCAGGCCAGCCCCTCCTCCACGAGCAGGCCGTTTACGAACCTGCCGTCCTTTAGATAGACGTAGGCCAAAAGCCGCTCGTATCTGTCTTTTTTCTCCCTGTCGAACTCCAAAGAGACCAGCTTTCCCAGCACCAGGGACCGGTTGAAGGCCGCGGCCTCCCTGGCGAGGTCCATGTCGGGCACGCGGTCTCTTGCCAGCTCGGGGCAGTCTATGCCGAGGTAGCGCACCCCGCTCCCGGACGCGAGCACCACCGAGTCGCCGTCGAATACCGCTTTTACCCGCGCGTATTTCTCTTGGGTGAAGGCCGGCTGAGCGAGGGCCAGGACAAGGGCCCAAAGGAGAACAAGCCCCCAGAGCCGCGGCCCAAACCTCCTCGCGGTGGGGCGGATACGGGTGCCGGCTGAGCTCAGGGCCACGGGCTTTGCCCTCTTTAAGGGGTTCTTTTTACTTCAGTCTCTCCCCGGTGATTATCTCCAGGGCCTTGAGGTATCTGGCCCGGGTCTTGGCGATGATCTCCGCGGGGAGCTTGGGGGGAGGCGGGGCTTTTCCCCAGTCGAGGGAGTTGAGGTAGTCCCTGAGGAACTGCTTGTCAAAACTGTTCTGGGGCCTGCCCGGCTCGTACTCATCCGCGGGCCAGAACCTGGAGGAGTCGGGGGTGAGCACCTCGTCTATCAGGATCAGCTCGCCGTCCAGAAGGCCGAACTCGAACTTGGTGTCAGCTATGATTATGCCCCGCTCGAGGGCCATGTCCGCTCCGCTCAGGTAGAGCTTTATGCTGATGTCCTTAACCCTCTCGGCGGTCTCCTTCCCCACGATGGAGGCCGCTTCCTCAAAGGAGATGTTGATGTCGTGAAGGCCCCTTTCGGCCTTTGTGGAGGGGGTGAATATGGGCTCCGGGAGCTTTTCCGACTCCTTGAGCCCCCCTGGGAGTTTGATGCCGCAGACCGTGCCGAACTCCAGGTAGTCCTTGACCCCGGAGCCCGCGAGGTATCCCCTCACCACGCACTCTACGGCCAGCGGCTCGGCCTTCTTCACCAGCATGGACCTCTCCGAAATCTGCGCGGAAAACGGTTTGAGCACCTCCGGGAACTCTTCCGCGTTTGCGGTGATGAGATGGTTGGTCACCAGCTCTTTTGTCCTTTTGAACCAGAACACGGACATCTTGGTGAGCACCTTGCCCTTGTCGGGCACGGGCTCGTCCATCACCACGTCGAACGCGGATATCCTGTCCGAGGCCACCATGAGGAGCGCGTCCCCCAGGTCGTAGATGTCCCGCACCTTGCCCCGGCTCAGGAGGTTGAGCCCCTCAAGGTCCGTCTGGATCACCGCGCTTTCAACCATCTTTCACCCTCCGTTCTTTTGAGGTGGCGAGTATAGCACCGCTTTGGGGGGTGTTAAAGAAA
>JARFUL010000088.1 GCA_029289015.1 Syntrophobacteria bacterium
CCGCTTTGGCCTGGCGCTCCGTGAGCGCGAACCTTTCCATCAGGCCGTCCTTGGCCTCCGCGGGGCTGGGGGAGGAACGTATCAGCGCGACCACCTCGTCGAGGTTGTCCAGCGCTACCTTGAGGCCCTCCAGCACGTGGGCCCTCTCCTGGGCCCTGTTCAGCTCATGCTCGGTCCGCCGGCGCACCACCTCCCTGCGGTAGTCGAGGAAGTGGGTCAGGGCCTTTTTGAGGCTTAGGACCTCGGGCCGGTTGTTCACAACTGCTAGGAGGATGACGCCGAAGGTCACCTCCATCTGGGTCCTGGAGAAGAGGTTGTTGAGCACCACCTGGCTGTTCTCGCCCCTCTTCACCCTGAAGACCGCCCGCATGCCGGTGCGGTCCGACTCGTCCCTGATGTCGTCAATGCCCAAAAGCTTCTTCTCTTTGACCAGCCCCACCACCTTCTCGATGAGCCGCGCCTTGTTCACCTGGTAGGGCAGCTCGGTGACCACGATCCGCTCCCTCGCGTTCTTCGCTTCCTCGATGTGGGCCCGCGCGCGGATCTTTATCGCGCCCCTGCCGGTGTGGTACGCGTCCCGTATGCCGCCCACCCCCCGGATTATGCCCGCGGTGGGGAAATCCGGGCCCGGGATATGTTTCATGAGGTCGTGAACCTCGGCTTCGGGGTTCTCCGAGAGATGCAATAGCCCGTCCACCAGCTCTCCCATGTTGTGGGGCGGGATATTGGTGGCCATGCCCACCGCTATGCCGGAGGAGCCGTTGAGGAGCAGGTTGGGGACCAGGGTGGGGAGCACCGTGGGCTCGGTGAGGGTGTTGTCGTAGTTGGGTGCGACGTCCACGGTCTCCTTGTCGAGGTCTGCCAGGAACTCGTGCGCGAGCCGGGCCAGGCGCACCTCGGTGTACCGCATCGCGGCCGCGGGGTCGCCGTCCACGGAGCCGAAGTTGCCCTGGCCGTCCACCAGGGGGTAGCGCATGGAGAAGGTCTGGGCCATGCGCACCAGCGCGTCGTAGACCGCCTGGTCGCCGTGGGGGTGGTACTGCCCTATCACGTCGCCCACCACCCTGGCGGATTTCTTATAGGGCTTTTTGTGCTCCAGGCCCAGCTTGTGCATCGCGTAGAGGATGCGCCGGTGCACCGGCTTCAGCCCGTCCCGGACCTCGGGCAGGGCCCGGCCTATGATCACGGACATCGCGTAGTCGAGGTACGACTGGCGCATCTCGTCTTCAAGCTTTATGTTCAGGGCTAGGCCTCTGTTCTCCATTACCTTCCCGTCCTTGTGGGGTTAAATCCAAATATGTTCCACGTGAAACATCGGCCCCTAAAGCCCGGTCCCGGCTAAATGTCGAGCTCCCGGACCTTTAGCGCGTTTTCCTGGATGAACTCCCTGCGGGGCTCCACCGCGTCCCCCATGAGCACGGTGAACACCTCGTCCGCCTCCAGCGCGTCCCCCACCCTGACCCTCAAGAGGGTCCTGGTCTCGGGGTTCATGGTGGTCTCCCAGAGCTGGTCGGGGTTCATCTCGCCCAGCCCCTTGTACCGCTGGATGGAGACCCCCTTTAGCCCCTCCTCGGTGAGGTACCCGAAGAGCGCGGTCGCGGTTTCGAGCTCCCGCTCCTCCTTGGTCCCCCGGACCTTGAAGGGCGGACCCCCCAGTTTCTCCAGCGCGCTGCGGGAGCTGAGCGCGGCCCTGAACTCCGCCGAGGCCAGCAGGTTGTCGTCCACCACCGCGCCGTGCTCTCCCTCGCCCACCACGATCTTGAACCCGCCGTTGTCCTCCAGGAAATATGATTTGGCCACCTTTAAGCCCGCGTCCTTGAGGAGCCTTACGAAGCGCGCGAGCTTCTTTTGGGTGTCTATCTCCACGGTTCCCTTGGAGATCACCGCGCGCACCACCTTTGCGGCTACTTCCTCCGGGATTCCCCATTTTTTCAGGCTCTTGAGCGCCTGGATGTACTCCCCCAGCCCCTCGAGGGCTCCCGCGAGCCCCTCCCCCTCCAGGGGCTCCTTGCCCGCGCCCGATATGGCCAGCCCCGGAAGCACCCGGGATATGAGCAACTGGTCCAGCTCCTGCTCGTCCTTCAGGTACCTGAACCCGCCCCTGAAGGAGACCCGGAACAGCGGCGGCTGGGCTATAAAGAGGTACCCCCCCTCCACGATCTCCCTCAGCTGGCGGTAGAAGAAGGTCAAGAGCAGGGTCCGGATGTGGGAGCCGTCCACGTCTGCGTCGGTCATGATTATTATGCGGTGATACCGCAGCTTGGCCAGGTCCTTCTCCTCCTCCCCCACGCCGATGCCCAGGGCCATTATCACCGCGGCGAGCTCCTGGTTGGCCAGGACCTTGTCGAACCTGGCCGTCTCCACGTTGAGGCTCTTTCCCCTGAGCGGGAGGATCGCCTGGAACTTCCGGTCTCTGCCCTGCTTCGCGGAGCCCCCCGCGGAGTCGCCCTCCACGATGAATATCTCGGAGAGCGCGGGGTTCGCCTCCTGGCAGTCTGCCAGCTTCCCGGGCAGGGATGTGTCGGAGAGCCCGGACTTCCTGCGGGTCATCTCCCTGGCCCGGCGGGCCGCCTCCCTCGCGGAGGCCGCGTCCAGGGCCTTGCTCACTATGGCCCTGGCCACCTGGGGGTTCTCCTCCAGGAACGCTGAGAGCTTCTCGTAGAGCAGGGTCTCGGTGTATCCCTTGACCTCGGAGTTGCCGAGCCTGGTCTTGGTCTGGCCCTCGAACTGGGGGTTGACTATCTTTACGGAGAGGACCGATGTCAGCCCCTCCCTCAGGTCCTCGCCCTCGAGGTTCATCTTGGTCCCCTTGGGGGGGTTGGCCGCGGCCCAGTTCTTGAAGGCCCTGGTGAGCGCGGCCCTGAACCCGGACAGATGGGTGCCGCCCTCCTTGGTGTTGATGTTGTTCGCGTAGCAGAGAACGTTCTCCTGGTAGGTGTCGTTGTACTGGAGGGACGCCTCGATCTCCACGTCTTCCTTAAGGCCGAAAAAATAGATGGGGTGCGGGTGGATGGGCCTCTTGTTGCGGTTGAGGTACTCAACAAAGGAGTTGAGCCCCCCCTCGTAGCGGTATGATCCCTTCTTCCCGCTCAACGCGTCCTTGACCTCGATGGTGAGGTCCTTGTTCAAAAAGGCCAGCTCCCGGCTCCGGTTGGCCACCGTTTGATAGGAGAACTCGGTCTTTTCAAAGAGCTTCCTGTCGGGCTTGAACCTTATGGAGGTTCCCCTCAGCTTGGTCTCCCCCGCCTCCTCGAGGGGGCCGGTGGCCCTTCCCCGCTCGTACCTCTGGCGGTATACCCTGCCGCTTCTGAAGACCTCCACGTCGAGGTACTCGCTGAGCGCGTTCACCACCGACACCCCCACCCCGTGGAGGCCTCCTGAGACCTTGTAGGTCTTGGAGTCGAACTTTCCCCCCGCGTGCAGGGTGGTCATCACCACGTCCAGCGCGGGCCTGCCCTCGCCCTCGTGGATGTCCACGGGGATCCCCCGGCCGTTGTCCACCACCGTTACGGAGCCGTCCCTGTGGAGGGTTATGGTGATATGGTCGCAGAACCCGGCCACAGCCTCGTCTATGGAGTTGTCCACCACCTCGAAGATGAGGTGATGGAGCCCCCTCTCCGATAGGTCGCCGATGTACATCGCGGGCGTCTCCCGGACCGCGGTCATGCCGTCCAGGACCTTTATGGCCTCAGCAGAGTACTCCTCCTCCGAGTACGGGCCCGGGGTCTCGCGCTCCAGCTCCCTTTGGTTATGTTCGTCCTTGTTTCCCATTGAGCCTCGAAACAACACAAAAAGCGGCCCCCTGGCTGTGGAGCCGCTTGTCAAAACAAGTTAGAGCCGCATAGGCATGACAACGCCAAGGAAATTCTCGTCCTCCTCGTCCTTTATGGTGCACGGACTCTCCCCGTCGTTGAACTCCAGGATCACGGCATCGCTCTTCACCGCGGCCAGGTTGTCCAGGATGTAGTCTGGGTTGAACCCCATGGTCACTTCCGGCCCCTCGTACTCCACCTCAATGGTCTCCTTGGCCTCGCCCCTCTCCGGGTTGCTGGCCCGGACCGTCACCTTTCCGGGGGACACGGAGATTCCCATCGCGCGGTAGCGCTCCGTGGTGATGGGCTTCACCCGCTCCACCACCTCCATCAGCACGAGCCTGCCTATCTTGACGGAGTTCTCCGAGGATTCCGGGATTACGGCCCTGTAGTTGGGAAAGTCGCCCTCCACGAGCCTGATGAAGAGCACCTCGTCTTTGGACCTGGCTATGAGCCCCTTGTCCACGAACCCGAGCTTGATCTTCTCCTCCTCGTCTATGAGCCTTATGAGCTCCCTTATGCCCTTGCGGGGCACTATGGAGCCCTTGTCGAGACCCAGGGCCTCCACGTCCTCCATCGCTCTCGTCACCAGCGCGAGCCTGTGGCCGTCTGTGGAGACCATTCTCAGCCCCTTGGCTTCTTCCTTCATGGTGACCGGCTCGAAAAAGACCCCGGTGATGTTGTAGCGGGCCTCGTCTGTGGAGACCGCGAACTTGCTCTTCTCGATCATCTCCCCGATGAGTTCCGCATCCACCTCCACCAGGTCTGCCCTCTTGTCGAAGGGAATGGAGGGAAAGTCGTCCGGCGGCACCCCCATCAGGGAGTAGAAGACCGAGCCTGCCCTGACGTTGAGCCTCGCGCCCTCCACCACCTCGAGGACCACATCGTCCGCGGGGAGCCTCTTTATCACGTCAAAGAAGATCCTCGCGCCCACGGTGAAGGTGCCTGCAGTGTTGATCTTCGCGGGGTATGACCCCCTGAAGCTCACCTCCAGGTCGGTGGCCACGATGTTGAGCACGCCTCTTTCCGCCTCCAAAAGGAGATTTGAGATGATCGGCATGGAGGTCCTTCGCTCCGAGATGTTGTGCGAACGGCCCACGCCCCTTAGAAGCTCTGACTTCTCTATTTCTAGATTCATAAAACAACATCCATAATTTAAAGGTTATGATAGTTGTTGTATATGGCTTTTACGGTTGTTGGTATCTAGTTTATCATTCCGAATTTATTAATAAAGTTTTCTTAAAATAAAAATCCTGCTACCCGATGTTTCCGAAAGAATCCCCCCTTGGATTTTCAGGGTGTAGATAACGGGGCCCCGATGTTGGAAACTATTTATTTTGTTTCAATATTTTTTCTGTTTCTCCTATTTTAGTGTCCCTTTAGGAAAAACCGTCAACTATTTAAAAAAACTAATCTTTTTTGCGATTTAATTATAGAGAAAAACCGGGGTTATTGCAATAGAAACTTTGGGAAATTCACCCTTTGCGCGCTCTTTTTTTCCCTTCGCGAATTAGGCTAACCTCAATCTAGGCAAATGGGGTATCATGGTAGCACGCGGGCAAGAGGGGCCCGCGCGCGAAAATTAGACCCAACTATTTATAATCAATATATTTTTTCTTACCATATTGACAGTGGACCCTTGGGGTGCTTATGGTTTTCTAGGGTTTTTTAAAATCTTGGCGAAAGAAAAGAAATGGCAAAGGACTACTACAAGATACTCGGCGTTGACCGCGACGCGGACAAGGACCAGATAAAGAAGGCCTACCGCAAGCTGTCCTTCAAGTACCATCCCGACCAGAACAAGGGCGACAAGGCCGCGGAGGAGAAGTTCAAGGAGATAAGCGAGGCCTACGCGGTGCTCTACGACGACGAGAAGCGCCAGCAGTACGACAGTTTCGGCGCGGAAGGGTTCGGCCAGCGGTTCAGCCACGAGGACATCTTCCGGGGCTTCGACTTCTCATCCGTGTTCAGCGAGTTCGGTTTCGGCGGGGAGGACATCCTGAGCCAGCTCTTCGGCCGGCCCGGGAGGGGCCAGCGCCAAAGGCCCGGTTTTGGCGGCATGGGCGCCCCCCCCCAGAAGGGCCAGGACTACACCGCCCAGGTGGAGATAAGCCTCGAGGAGTCGGTCAGGGGCGGCCAGAGGACCCTCACCATTCCCGACACCGGGGAGCGGGTCTCGGTGAAGATCCCCGCGGGGATCCGCGCGGGAAAGAGGCTCAGGGTGCCGGGCAAGGGCGGGCCCTCCATGATGGGCGGGCCCAGGGGAGACCTCTTCATGAAGGTTGAGATAGCTCCCCACCCGGTCTTCAGGCGGGTGAAGGACGACCTTTTCGTGAAGAAACGGGTGAGCCTTGCAGACGCGGCCCTGGGCGGCTCGGTGAACGTGGCCACCATGGAGGGTAGCGAGGTCACGGTGAAGATACCCCCGGGCACCCAGCCGGGCACCAAGCTGAGGCTCAAGGCCAAGGGGGTCACCGGGTTGCGCGGCAAGGAGGCCGGCAACCTCTTCGTGGAGATCGTGGTGTCCATCCCCAAGGAGCTCACGGACGAGCAGAGGGAGCTCTTCGAGAAGCTGAGGGAAGAGGGGCTCTAGAAGGGACCGGAAAGGGCCATGGGTAGTTACCTCACCATCTTCGTCACCACCCCGGACGAGGCCACCGCGGCCAGCATCGCGACCATCGTGGTAAAGGAGAAGCTCGCCGCGTGCGGCCAGATCGTGGGCCCGATCCGCTCCATCTATCGCTGGAAGGGCGAGGTTTTGGACGAGCCGGAGTACCTGCTCATCCTGAAGACAAGGGCTGAGCTCTTTAGCGACCTTGAGGAGAGGGTCATCGAGCTTCACCCCTATGAGGTGCCCCAGGTGGTGGCCCTTGAAATCAAGGAAGGGGCCCGGGACTACCTCGCCTGGATAGAGGAGGTTACCCGAGGATGAAGGTCTTTGTTACCGGAGGCACCGGGTTTGTGGGCCAAAACGTGGTCCAGGAGCTCCT
>JARFUL010000089.1 GCA_029289015.1 Syntrophobacteria bacterium
GATGAAAATCGTGTGGCTGTTTCGTGCTGTTTTTGTGGCGATGCAGCCACAGACAAACGAAGCTTGAAATACCTTACTATAATTCTCTGTCTGTTATTACGACGGCAACTGTCGTGCCGACCTCAGGTGCGCCCCCAGAAAACCACACGCGTCCTGAAATGCGAAACATCTTCTCTCCCGTGGTTCCCGGTCTTGATTGCCGATTAGCGTCACGCTGCCAGTTTTTCTCTGAACTTCTCAAAAAGAGTCTTACCAAGCCTGGTTCTGGTGACTGATCGGGGGGATGACGTGGATCCTGAAATGTGAACTGATGAGGCCCCCCGACCGGGTTGACAATAGTTCCTTCCAGCCGCAAAGACAAGGGATTTTTGCGCCAGAGAGACGCCTCAGTCGCGGGCAGCGTTTACATGTCAGCAGGTATTGGCCCGCGTCCCGGATACCGCAAAACGAACCAAAACCCGATTAAGCCTCATAGCCCTTGAAATCGGACGGGAAACTGATTAGTTTTACCCTAGCCGCGAGGCAACCCTTAAAGGAGCTCGACCCATGCCCATCTACGAGTACTTCTGTGAAGACTGCCAGGAAGACGTGGAGGTCCTGGTTCTCTCCTCAAGGGACGCGCCCGAGTGTCCGAAGTGTTGCGGAGGGAGGCTCAGGCGTATTCTCTCCGTCTTTTCATCCCCCGGGGATACGGGGACCGGGGCCGGCGATTCCTGCGCGGGCCCGGGCACAGGGGGCTTCTCCTGAGCAACGTAGCACGGCCGCAGGCCTGCGGCCCGAGCTCCACCCCGTCTCCCGGCCATGACCACGGACGCGTGCCGGGGCTCCTCAGCCCACCCGAAGGCCCACATTTGAGCCGAAGGGTTCTGAAACATTGACAAAAAGAGACGTTCAGGCTATAAAGGCTCAATTCTTACACTCCGGGGGCTCTCGAACTGGATCAACTGAAGTTATTCAGCCGGGCGCGCACCCCCCCAGCCAAGCTCCGTTATCTTGCCCACCGAACAATTTAGAGGGGCGGCCATGAACACCAAGAATTCTTTGGACAGTCTTTTCAAGCCCGCTAGTGTAGCGGTAATTGGGGCGTCCACCTCTCCGGCCAAGCTGGGCTACCAGATCCTGGAAAATATCGTCAAGGGCGGGTTCAGGGGCGAGGTGTACCCCATCAACCCCAAGGCTGACGCTATCTTGGACATGAAATGCCACGGGAACGTCAAGGACGTGCCCGGGCACGTGGACCTCGCGGTGGTAATAATCCCCGCGCGGTTCGTGCCCCAGGCCATAGAGGACTGCGGCGCCAAGGGGGTGAGGGGCGCGGTGGTTATCACCGGCGGCTTCTCCGAGGCCGGCGAGGAGGGGGAGGCCCTGGAGAGGCAGCTTGCCGACGCGGCACGGGCCCACGGGGTGCGGGTGGTGGGGCCCAACTGCCAGGGAATCAACAACCCCTGGCACCCGCTCTGCGCGTCCTGGCCGCTGCTAACGGCCAGGGGCAAGGTCGCGGCCATCTCCATGTCCGGCACCGTGGGCGCGGCCATGATGGACTGGTTCGCGAAGGACGGCCTCGGTGTTTCGGCCTTCGTCTCCATGGGCAACCGGGCCGACGTGGACGAGGCTGATCTGATAGACTGGTTCAACGAGGACGAGGCCACCAAGGTCATTGCCGCATACATAGAGGGGGTGAAGAGCCCCGAGAGGTTTCTGGCCGCGCTGGAGAAGGTAGACAAGCCCGTGGTGGTGCTCAAGTCGGGAAAGACGCCCCACGGCCGGGTGGCCGCGGAGTCCCACACCAAGTCCCTGGCCGGCACCGACGGGGTCTTTGAGGCCGTGTTCAACCGCTACGGCATCTACAGGGCCGAGACCTTCGAGGAGTTCTACGACCTCTCCAAGGGGCTGGCCTACCTCTACCCCGCGAAGGGTGACGACATCCTGTTCATCACCACCTCCGGCGGCGCCGCGATCCTGGCCACCGACATAGCGGAGATCGAGGGGCTCAGCGTGCCGCCCCTGCCCGTGGAGCTGGCCGACAAGTTCGAAGAGATCGTTCCCGCGCACGCGATAAAGGCCAACCCCCTCGACCTCACCGGCGACGCGACCGCCGAGATGTTCGGCCAGGCCATTGAAGCGGCCAGGCCCTACTACTCCACCCTGGGGGTAATATTCGGCGACCCGGTGGAGCGCGCGTCCGAGGTGGTCACCCCCGGAGCCAACGAGCTCATCATATTCATGGGCGGCGCGGAGGTGGAGGACGAAGAGGTCAAAAAGATGCACGAAAAGGAGGTGCCCGCGTTCCCCACGCCGGAGCGGGGCATAAAGACCCTCGCCAAGATGCTCGCGGACCGGGTGGACCTCACTCCCAAGGAGGTCACCACCCTCGACGCGGCCCGGGAGACCAGGCCCCTGCCCCCCGGAGAGGTCCTCGCGCTTCTGGAAGAGAACTCCATACCCCATGTATTCTCAAGGGTCGCGGCCAGCGAACAGGAAGCCCTTGAGGCCGCGCGGGACGCGGGCTACCCCGTGGCCCTGAAGGTCGTGTCCCCGGACATAATCCACAAGAGCGACGCGGAAGGGGTGGTCCTGGGCATAGAGGACGAGGACCGGCTGAAGGCCGAGCTTGGCTCAATGGCCGAGAATTTCGAGGGAGCCGGATTCCTGGTCTCAAAGATGGCGGACCCCGGGGTGGAGTGCATCGTGGGGATGGTGCGGGACCCCCAGTTCGGGCCCACGGTGATGTTCGGCCTCGGGGGGCTCTTCGTGGAGCTCTACCGGGACGTCTCCTTCTCCCTCGCGCCCCTTACCAGGGAGGAGGCCCTCGCGATGATCAGGTCCATCAAGGGCTACCCGGTATTGGCCGGGGTCCGGGGCAGGGCCGGGGTGGACGAGGAGGCCCTTGCCGGGGTAATCGTCCAGGTGGGGCTGATGGCCAGCGGGAGGGATGATATACTTGAAGTGGACCTCAATCCTGTAATAGCCTATCCTGACGGCACCCTGGCGGTGGACGCCCGGATTCTGGTAAAGGCTTAGCATAAATGGCCGATTGGATATTTAAGGTAACCGCGCAAAACATGCACCGGAAGTACCTCTCCTTCGAAGGGGAGGCGCTAAGGGTTCCCGAGGCCGAGGAGCTGGAGTTCAACATAACCCTCGGCTGGTCCCAGGTGGCGCTTGAGATATGGCCGCTCAGGCACCACACCGATGGGCTGGCGGCCCATTTCGCCGGGGCTTTCGGCAGGCCGCCCGACCAAAAACAGATCGTTGGCTACCCCGACCAGATGGAATCGGACGCCCATGAAGCGCCTATTACCAGTTGCGTCTGGAGGTTCGGCGAGAAGACCGAAAAAGAGGTTCTGGAGCTGGTACGGAAAGCTCTTGCTCTTGCGGAGATTCAAGTTACATAGGGGGAAAATTGGAAAACAGCTTCACGAGCCTTGAGGGGCTTATGGACAGATATCCCATGCTCAAGTACTTCACCGACCGCACCTTCGGGGTGGAGGTGGAGTTCTTCGGCCTGAACTATTTCATCACCCCGGGGGACCAGTCCCACATAATGCCCTACAAGGTGAGGTCCCTCTCCAAGGACGGCAGGTTCTTCATGAATCTTTCGGCTGAATGGGAGATCGATTTCGGCATGGACGAGTCCCTGTGGCAGCTCGTGGTGGACGAATCCATAAGGGGCCGGGGGGGCGCAGAGCTCGTAAGTCCGGTGCTCAAGGGGATGGGCGGGCTCATAAAGGCCTACAATGCCCTCAGGTTTTTGAACGAGATAGAGGGGGTGAAGGTGAACGAGACCTGCGGGTTCCACGTGCACCACGGCGTGGACCGGGAGCTCTTCACCTGCGAACACCTCAAGAACCTGGTGAGGCTGGTGCAGCCCATGGAAGACCTGATCTATCTCCTCATACCCAGCGACCGCAAGCACAACCCCACCTGCAGGCCTGTGGAGATCGACGTGCCCTCCTTTCTGAAAAAGTGCAAACCGTGCAATGAGAACAACTGCAATATAAGGGAGCTGTGGTACTCCGAGAGGAACCGGTTCTGCTCCGACGCGGCCAAGTATCCCCGCTACGACAAAACCCGCTACCACGGACTCAACCTCCACTCCTACTGGTTCCGCTCCACCATCGAGTTCCGCTACCACTCCGCGGTGCTGAAAGACCTTAACGAGGCCATGCAGTGGGTGATCTTCACCCAGGTTCTGGTGGAGGTCGCCCAGGGTAACATCCCGGCCATAACAATATCCGAGCAGGGCAACAGGTGGATGAAGGCCCTGGCCAACGTGTTTGTCGCGAACGGCCTTTTTACCAAGGTGACAAGAGAGTTCTAGACGGTGTGCGACCTCTTCGCAATGTCCTCGGGCCACTCCTACACGGCCCAGGAATACCTGCCCCTATTCGCGCAAAAGGGCAAGAAGAACGTCCACGGCTGGGGAATCGGCTTCTTCAGGGAAGACGGGGTCCACGTGGAGGCCTCCCACCTCAGCGCGTACGGGCCCGAGGGCGTCCACCAGTCATTCCAGAGGCTGGCCAGGGTCATCGACAGCCGGGTCATCGTCTCCAACCTCATCTGCCCCCTGGGCGTGGGCAAGGGCCCGCACACACCCCTGAACACTCCGCTGACCCTCAACTTTTTGGACCACCACTGGCTCTTCGTCAACTACGGCGTCATGGAAAACATGAAGACCTACAAGACGGTAGGCGAGCCCATAGACTCACCCATGGTCCAGGCGAGGGTCTTTGAGTTTCTCAGGGACAGACTCGAGGAGAGGCTCCAAAAGGACCGGTATTCGAGCTTCTTCGAGGAGCTCAAGGGGGTCACCCGTGAGATGCTGGAGCGCTACCCGGGGAGCTATGTCTACTTCCTCACCAACGGCTCGGTCCTCTTTGCGTTTTTCAACCACCGGCAGCTCATGGTGCTCAAGGAGAGGGAGTCCCTGGGGGACGTGATCCTGATAACCACCCTGGAGGAAGAGATAATATCCAGGCAGGACTGGAGGTACGTCAGGCTGGAAGGACCCTCCAGGGGCAGGTTTCTCATTATCTCCGGCTCCGAGCTGGTCCACGACGCGGATATAGACGATTGACCCCCGGGCACAACCGGGGTTTTCGGGAAGGCTGGGGATGTGCGATCTGTTTGCCATGTCTTCGCCCAGGAGCATGGGGGCCCAGATGGCCCTTCCCGTGTTCGGGGTCCGGGCCCGCAAGAACGTTGACGGATGGGGCATAGGCTACTTCCACCGGGGCCAGGCCAGGGTGGAGAAGTCATCCCAGAGGATCTACCGGCCCGGGCAGCTCCACGACAGCTTCCAGAGGCTCTCCAGGGTGGTCGCGTCCCCCCTCATCATCTCCCACATCCGGCACCAGACCTCCGGAAAGATCGACGAATGCCACTCCCACCCCTTTGTGCTGAGTTTCAGGGGCACCAACTGGCTCTTCGCGCACAACGGGACTTCCAAGCCCATGGAGTCCTACCGGACCACCGGCGAGCAGATCGAGGACGCGGTCTCCGATTCGGCCAGGACCTTCGAGTTCATCCGGGACAGCCTCCTCCTTTACCTGGAAAAGGATGAGTACACCCTCTTCGAGGCCCTGGCAAGGAGCCTGGTGAGGATGCTGGAAAGGTTCCCGGGCACCTACAACATCTTCCTGGCCAACCCCAACGCGCTCTTCGCGTTCTCCAACCACCGCCAATTCATGTTCTTCAAGGGGTCCAAGAAGCTCGAGGGGGAGCTTCTCATCACCACGATCCAGGAGGGGCTCAGCGACGAGGGCTGGGTGAGGATGGAAAGGCCCGAGGACAAAAGGGGCCTGCTTCTCTACATCTCGTCCGGGGACATCATAATCAAAGATGTTATCTGAACCGATTAAAACCGATAGGTGCCACAGCCGCGGCACAAGGCTCGGTCCCCACGACTTCTTCTGCCCCGCGTGCCAAAGGTCCTGCCCCGAGGGCCACCCTGTTTCGGATGAGGTGGACCCGAGGTTCGTGCCCCTGGAAAAAGGCCTGATCCAGGACCTCGATCTTGGTCTTATCTGGCAGGAAGCCGGGAGCGAGGAGCCCCTGGACTTTGGGCGCGCGAGCCCCTACGTGGACGGGCTGAACAAAGAAGAGCCCGGGGGCAACTCCTTCTGGCGGCTCCCCCTCCTGAAGGAGGCCGTCTCCCTCTTGACGGTGCGGAAAAACCGGTTCGGCCTGCATATCAATCATCTATTCTCGCCCCGCCAGCAGCTCTGCTGGACCTCCCAGAAGAGGGGGGACGGGGTTGTGGGCGTGCTCTTTTATCCCGGCGCGGTGCTGGTGAACGACCCCAAAGCCAAGGCGTTTGTAAGGGCGGTTAGGGAGGATAGG
>JARFUL010000090.1 GCA_029289015.1 Syntrophobacteria bacterium
CTCGATCTCTTCTCCTTCCACGACGAGGTGGGCGCGGGCATGGTGATCTGGCACCCGGGCGGCGCGATGCTTCGCTACCTCATAGAGGAGTTCGAACGCAGGGAGCACCTCAAGAGGGGCTACGTCATGGCCCAGGGGCCCACCCTGCTCAAGACCTCGCTGTGGCAGAAGTCCGGGCACTTCGACAACTACCGGGAGAACATGTACTTCTCCGAGATCGAGGGCGCGTCCTACGGGGTGAAGCCCATGAACTGCCTCGCGCACATGCTCATCTACAAGTCCCAGGTCCGGTCCTACCGCGACCTGCCGCTTCGGTACTTCGAGCTGGGCACGGTGCACCGCCACGAGCGCTCCGGGGTGCTCCACGGGCTCATCAGGGTCAGGCAGTTCACCCAGGACGACGCGCACATCCTGTGCACGCCCGAGCAGCTCGACTCCGAGATAAAGGGGATCTTGGACTTCGTGGTGGAGGTGATGGAGATCTTCGGCTTTGACTTCGAGCTGGAGATATCCACCAGGCCCGACAAATCCATAGGCACCGACGAGGACTGGGAAAGGGCCACCAGCGCGCTGATGAAAGCGCTGGACGACCGGCGCGATGAGTACCGGATAAACGAGGGCGACGGCGCGTTCTACGGCCCCAAGATAGACGTGAAGCTGAAGGACGCGATCGGCCGCTCCTGGCAGTGCGCGACCATCCAGTGCGACTTCACCCTGCCCGAGAGGTTCGACCTCACCTATGTCGGGCCCGACAACCAGCCCCACAGGCCGGTGATGATCCACCGGGTGATCCTCGGCTCCCTGGAGAGGTTCATCGCGGTCTTGATAGAGCACTACAGCGGCAGGCTGCCCACCTGGCTGGCCCCGGTCCAGGCGGTGGTGCTCACCATAACCGACGAACAGATGGAGTATGCCGCTGAGGTCGCGGCCAGGCTCAGGGCCGCGGGGGTGAGGGTCCAGGAGGACTTCCGCAACGAAAAGCTGGGCTACAAGATAAGGGAGGCCCAGCTCAAGAAGATACCCTACATGCTTGTGGTGGGAAAGAACGAGGTGAAGGAGAGGGGGGTGGCCCCCAGGAGGAGGGACGGCAAAGACCTGGGGCTCATGCCTCTTGAAGACGCGGTTGACCTTCTCAGGGCTGAGGGAGCCTTCCCCGAGACGGGGTAGGACGGAGCGCGAACATCGAACAAAAGGAGGCTGGATCATAGCGAAAAGGGACACGGTTAGGGTAAACCACAAGATACGCGTCCCCTTTGTGAGGCTCATTGATCCCGACGGCAAGCAGTTGGGGGTGGTGGCCATCAAGGAGGCGCTCGTGTACGCGCAGGAGGAGGACCTCGATCTGGTGGAGGTGGCGCCCCAGGCCGACCCGCCTGTGTGCAAGGTCATGGATTATGGAAAGTACAAGTACATCATGGCCAAGAAGCAGCAGGAGGCGAAGAAGAAGCAGACGATAATTCAGGTCAAAGAGGTCAAGATGCGGCCCAAGACCGACAAGCACGACTTCCAGGTGAAGCTGAAGAGGGCCAGGAAGTTCCTTGAAAAGAAGAACAAGGTCAAGGTGACCGTCATGTTCCGGGGCCGGGAGATGGCCCACCCGGACCTGGGCCGAAAAAAGCTCGAGCGGATGATCGAGGAGACGGAAGACATCGCGCAGGTGGAGGGGGAACCCAGGTTCGAGGGCCGGACTATCTTTGTAATTCTTGCGGCCAGGTAGGCCCGAAGTCCCGCTTTTCATTATGTGTTTCCGAAGACCGGGGAGAGATGGGCCTTTTTTAGCCCTTGACAAAAGTGTGATTTGAAACGATTATTACTTTTTTGGGGATTTTGAATCTCCCCCCTGATCCTTAATAGATTTGGCTTGGCCGAATGTTTCCGGCAAGCACGAGGGCTCTTGCATCCCGAGGGGGCAATGGCCTTCTTTTACGAAAGCGGGCTTTTGGGGCCGGGCCGATTTTAAGCTTTTGGGATAAGCGAATAACTGATATAAAGTCTTAAAAATTGCGCCGCACCAGAGATTGAAACGTATACTTTGACGCGGCCAGGGGAGTTAACGATGCCCAAGATCAAGACAAGCCGGGCAGCGGCCAAACGATTCAAACGGATGAAGTCTGGCAGGATAAAGCGCCGCAAGGCCTTTACCAGCCACATCCTCACCAAGAAGTCGCCCAAGAGAAAGCGGGGGCTGAGAAAGTCCACCACGGTGTCCAAGGCCGATATGGGCCGGCTGAGGAAGATGCTTCCTTACGGTTAGGCTGGGCGATATTCGGGGGAACTTAGAGCAATGTCAAGGGTAAAAAAGTCAGTAAAGAGCCGCCGCAGGCGCAAGAAGGTGCTCAAGGCGGCCAAGGGTTATGTGGGCGGTCGCAAGAGGCTCTACAGGACCGCGAAAGAGGCGGTCAACCGGGCCGGGGCCTACTCCTACCGCGACCGCAGGGCAAGAAAGCGCGAGTTTCGCAAGCTCTGGATCATCAGGATAAACGCCGCGGCCAGGCAGCACGGGCTCAGCTACTCAAAGCTCATGCACGGCCTGAAGAAGGCCAACATCGGCCTCGACCGCAAGGTTCTCGCGGACCTCGCTGTCCACGACCCCCAGGGTTTCGCCCAGGTCGTGAACCAGGTCACCCATGCGGGCTGATGGTCTCCTTTCGGCTATTTTGGCGGGCCATTAATGTTTCGGGGGCGTGATGGAGGCTCAGGTTCAGGCCGTCAAAGAGGAGGCCCTGGCGTCCGTTGAAGGGGCCGGTCCCGGGAGGATCAAGGAGCTAAGAACCCTTTATTTGGGCCGCAAAGGCAAGGTTGCGGCCCTTTTCAGAGAGTTCAAGGACCTCCCGCCTGATGAGCGCAGAGAGGCCGGCAGAAGCCTCAACGAGCTGAAGAGCTTTCTCGATTCCCTCTTTGAAGAGGCCGCGAAGGAAAAAAAGGTCGAGGAGAAGGACCGCGTCGACGTAACCCTTCCGGGCCGAAGGCCGCTCATAGGCGGGATGCACCCCGTCACCTCCACAATTCGGGAGATCTGCGAGATCTTCCTCGGGCTGGGCTACTCAGTGGTGGAGGGGCCGGAGGTGGAGCTGGACTACTACAACTTCGAGGCCCTCAACATCCCCAGGGACCACCCGGCCCGGGACATGCAGGACACCTTTTACGTCTCCCCCAACGTTGTTTTGAGGACCCACACCTCCCCCATGCAGGTCCGGGTGATGGAGAAGACCAAGCCCCCGGTGAGGGTGGTCTGCCCCGGCAGGGTCTACCGCAGGGACTCCGACCCCACCCATTCGCCCATGTTCCACCAGGTGGAGGGGTTATACGTTGACGAGAACGTGAGCTTCGCGGAGCTGAAAGGCACCCTCATCGCGTTCCTCAAGGAGATCTTCGGCGAGAACGTAGGGGTCAGGTTCAGGCCCAGCTTCTTCCCCTTCACCGAGCCCTCGGCAGAGGTGGACATAGAGTGCGTCATGTGCCGGGGCGCGGGGTGCGGCCTGTGCAAGGACACGGGGTGGCTGGAGATTCTCGGCTCGGGGATGGTGAACCCCAGGGTCTTCGAGATGGTGGGCTACGACACCGCGCGCTACCGGGGGTTTGCGTTCGGCCTGGGGGTGGAGCGCATCGCGATGCTCAAGCTGGGCATAGACAATATCAGGCTCTTTTTCGAGAATGACCTTAGGTTCCTCGCCCAGTTCTAGCCCCTTGGGATAAATAAGGCATTTCAGGGTTGAGATAGATGCTCGTATCCGTCAAATGGCTCAGGGAGTATGTGGACCTGGACGTGTCCGCGGACGACCTGGCCCACAGGCTCACCATGGCCGGCCTGGAGGTGGAGGCCATCCACCGCCCCGAGACCCTCGGCGGCGACACGGTCCTGGAGATAGGGGTGACCCCCAACCGGCCCGACTGCCTCTCCATCATAGGGGTGGCCAGGGAGGCCGCGGTGCTCACCGACAAAACGGTCAGATACCCGGATCTCTCCCTCGATGAGAAGGGCGGCCCCATTGAAGACGACGCGGACGTCATCGTCCACGCGCCAGACCTTTGCCCCAGGTATGCGGCCAGGCTGATCAAAGGCCTCAAGATAGGCCCGTCTCCCAAATGGCTCGTTGAGAGGCTCCAATCCTTTGACCAGGAGCCCATAAACAACGTGGTGGACGTGACCAACTACGTAATGATGGAGTACGGCCAGCCGCTCCACGCGTTCGACTTCAACATGCTCTCCCTGGAGCGCATCGAGGTGCGCCCCGCGCACGAGGGGGAGAAGTTTGTTACCCTGGACGAGAAGGAGCACACCCTTGAGGAGGGGATGCTCCTCATATGCGACGGCGAGAGGTCGGTGGCCCTGGCCGGGATCATGGGCGGGCTCAACTCCGAGATAACCGATGAGACGGTGGACGTGCTCATCGAGTCCGCGTACTTCGACCCCGTCTCAATCCGCAAGACCTCCAAGCAGCTGGGGATATCCACCGGGTCGTCCTACAGGTTCGAGCGGGGGGTCGACCCCGTGGGGTTGATAAACGCGCTCGACAGAGCCGCGCAGCTCATGGTGGAGGTGGCCGGGGGAGAGCTCCTCACCGGAACCATAGACCGTGTGGCCCAGATACCCACGCCCCGGGAGGTCTCCATCACGCTGAGTGACGCGTCCTCCTTCCTCGGGGTGGAGCTGGATGCACGCGAGGTGGAGCAGATCCTTTCGGGGCTGGGGCTTGAGGTAACCTCTGAGGACGGCCGCTTCAAGGTGCTGCCGCCCAGCCACCGCCTCGACCTTCAGGGGCCGGAGGACATCTACGAGGAGGTGGCCAGGATAATGGGCTACCACCGCATTCCCCCCGCGCTGCCCGGAGCGCCCGCGGCCCCGCCCAAGAGGGACGAGTACGCGCTCTTCAAGGAGAGGGTGAGGGGGATGATGATCTCCATGGGCTTCTTTGAGACCGTCACCTACTCCTTTGTCTCTCCGGGCTCCCTCAGGGCTCTCAACCTCTCCGACGATGACCCGAGGCTCTCGTCGGTCCGGCTGATGAACCCGATTACCGAAGACCAGGAGGTCATGCGCACCACCGAGGCGGTGGGGCTGCTCAACGCGGTCTCCTACAACCTGAACCGCAAGAACGATGACCTGAGGCTCTTTGAGCTGGGCAGGGTCTTTGAGCCCCGGCGCGGCGAGGAGCTTCCCCGCGAGCCCGAGGTGGTGGGGGGAGCCATGTGCGGCCTGAGGGCTGCTGCCGGCTGGACCTTAGATCCCCAACCGCTCGACTTCTATGATATAAAGGGGGTGGTGGAGGGACTGGCCGAAGGGCTGGGCGTGCCGGGACTCAGGTTCTTCGCGGATGAGATAGAGCCTTTCTTGGCCGCGCACCACGCGTGCTCGGTCTATGTGGGCGCGGAGCCGGTGGGGTATGTCGGCGAGGTGGCCCCGGAGGTGCTGGCAGCCTTCGGAATAAAGGTGCCGGTCTATCTCTTCGAGATACGCCTTGAGCAGCTCTATAAGGTGAGAGAGACTCCGTTTTACCGCGCGCTTCCCAGGTTCCCCTCCGTGAGGAGGGACCTGGCCCTTGTCCTCGGCGAGGAGGTGCCCGCGTCCCGGGTTTTGGACGAGCTGAGGGAGGCCTTCACAGGGGTTCTCACCGGCAGGGACGTGAGCATAAGCCGGATGGACATATTCGACGTGTATAGGGGAAGCCAGCTTGCCCCGGGCCTCAAGAGCCTGGGCATAAGGCTGAGCTTCATTGGTGAGAGGTCCCTGACGGACGAGGAGGTCAACGACTTTGTCCAAGACGCGCTGAGCCGTGTCCTGCCGTCCATCGGGGCATGGCTGAGGGAGTAGGCAGCAAGGTTTTTGGAATGAAGACCAAGATACCCGACAAGGAGTATTTCCGCATAGGAGAGGTGGCGAAGCTCCTGGAGGTGGAGCCCCACGTGGTCCGGTACTGGGAGTCGGAGTTCCGCCTCGTAAAGCCTGTTCGGGCCGAGTCTCGCCAGAGGCTCTACAGGAGAAAGGACATAGAGGCGCTTTTCAGCATCAAGCGGCTCCTGTATGAAGAGAAATACACCATTGCCGGCGCCAAGCGCAGGCTCAGAGAATCCATGGGCGACGAGAGGGCGAAAGACCTTCTTCAGGAGGTGGTTGACGAACTGAAGGACCTGAGAAAAATTCTCGACTAAGGGACCGCCTGCCGCGCCGAGTTCAAACGGAACGCACCTATTCCCTCATTATGAAATGTCTATTTTCGCCTTAAATTATAAATCGTTCTGGGAAAAACTGTTTGCAATAGAGCTTGTTGGCTGGTATAAACTTTTGATATAGCTCAAAGACCCAACAAACATTGGCTCTTCCCTCATAGCTATTTTCAAAGAGCCGAGTGAAGAAAAATATAATCATCGGCGTCGGGTTCTATTTGCCCATATTTGGACAAAGACCCGTTTTAAAATCTGAACCAATACGCAGGAATGAAGCCATGGATGTGGTAGTTTCGAAAGATATGGTCGAGAAGATCGCCAATGTTTTAGACACGGAGCTCTTACGGGGTGCGGGTGCAGACTGCACGCTCCTGGTGGACCGGGGCGGCAACCTCATCGCGACGAGGGGCGACCCGGCCAACCTCGACGTGGTGGCTCTGGCCGCGCTCAGTGCGGCCAACTTCGGGGCCACCGCAGAGATGGCCAAGCTGATAGGTGAAGAAGACTTCACCCTCCTCTTCCACAAGGGCAAGAACGAGAACATGCACTTCACCAGCGTCGGCAGCGGTTTTATCCTCATCACCCTCTTTGGCAAAGACGTGGCTCTGGGCGTTATTCGTCTGAAGACCGCCAGGGTGGCCGATGATCTGGGGCCTATTCTCGGAGGATGATCGTTGGCGTTTATCGATCTGAGCAAGAACGAGATTCAGTGCAAGGTTGTCTACTACGGCACCGGGCGGGGTGGAAAGACCACCAACCTTCTCTACATCCACCAGGCCATGAGCGAAAACGTCCGGGGAAAGATGGTGACCATAGACACCAAGGGCGATAGGACCCTGTTTTTCGACTTTCTGCCGCTCTCCCTGGGCACCATCAAGAACTTCAACGTCAGGATTCAGCTCTACACTGTTCCCGGACAGGTGATCTTCAACGCCACCCGGAAGCTGGTTCTAAAGGGGGTGGACGGCGTGGTCTTCGTGGCCGACTCCCTCAAGGTTCAGAAGTCCAAGAACGTGGACAGCCTGGAGAACCTCGGGGAGAACCTCGCGGAGCAGAACATGGACATAAGCGAGATACCCCTCGCTCTCCAGTTCAACAAGAGGGACCTCGAGAACTCCAAGATCCCGGTTCTGGGCCTAGAGGAGATGGACCAGGACCTGAACTCGCTGCTCAAGGAGCCCGTGCCCTGGTTCCCCGCTTCCGCGGTGAAGGGCGAC
>JARFUL010000091.1 GCA_029289015.1 Syntrophobacteria bacterium
TGGCTATCACCGCGAGCGGGGCGTTGAGCCGTTTGGCAAAGGCCCTGGCCCTCTCCACGCCCCCTGCGTCCGGGGAGACTATCACCAGACCGTCCTCCCGGTGGCTCCTCTTTACGTACTGCATCACCACCGGCGCGGCGAAGAGGTTGTCCACGGGTATCTGGAAGAACCCCTGGATCTGGTTGGCGTGCAGATCGAGGCAGACCACCCTGTCGGCCCCGGCCACGCTGATGAGGTTGGCCACCACCTTGGCGCTTATGGGGACCCTGGGGGCCACCTTCCGGTCCTGGCGCGCGTAGCCGTAGTAGGGGATCACCACATTCACCTTGGAGCCGGAGGCCCTCTTCATCGCGTCTATCATCACCAGCAGCTCCATGAGGTGGTGGTTCACCGGGCGGCAGATGGACTGCACCACGAACACGTCGCTGTCCCGGATGTTCTCCCCTATTTCAACGAATATCTCGCCGTCGGAGAAGGTCCTCACCTCTGCTCTGCCCAGCGGCATTTCGAGGTAGTCGCAGATCTTACTCGCGAGCGGGATGTTGGAGTTGCCGGAAAAGACTTTCAACGCGCGAAACCCTCTATAAAACCCTACGTTTCAACTCTGGCTGGGGTGGGAGGATTCGAACCTCCGAATGCGGGTTCCAAAGACCCGTGCCTTACCGCTTGGCCACACCCCAGACGTTTCTCCCTTTCAGCGGGCGATGCCCTGGGCCAAAAAGACCATAAGCCCGGTGGCCTGGGAAAGCCTCAAATAGGCCTTGCAAGCGGCTCTAGCGTCCCCGAATATCCCAAACACGCTCGGGCCGCTTCCGGTCATTGAGACCCAGCCCGCACCCACGTCCCGAACCATCTCCTTCAGGTTGTCTATTTCAGGAAACATGGAGGAGGCCGACTCTTCAAGGTCGTTGGCCCTCTTTAGCCCCCCCTCTTGTGTCCCTCTGCTGAGGAAGGCTCGGAAACTCTTAATTTTCGAGTCGCCGGACTCTTTTGTCAACCGTAAATTTTGATAAACTCCCGCGGTTGAGAGCTGGGCGTCCGGGCATACCAGCACCAGCCACACCGGCGGCACAAAATCGACCCGGGTGAGCCTCTCCCCCCTTCCCTCGGCCAGCGCGGGACCACCGAGAAGAAAGAAGGGCACGTCGCACCCGAGCCCTTCGGCCAGGGAGAAGAGCTCCTCTTGCTCCAGGGTGCCGCCAAGGAGCCTGTTGAGCCCCATCAGCGTGTAGGCCCCGTTGCTCGAACCGCCGCCCAGGCCAGCGGCCACGGGAATCCTCTTGTTCAGGCTGAGGGCCGCGCCCCTCTTCAGCCCGGTGCGCTCAAAAAAACGGACAGCAGCCATGTGGACCAGGTTGGTCCTGTCCTCAGGCGCGCCCAGTCCCCGGCACCCGAGGGTTATGCCCGGGCCGTCAGTGAGCTCTATCTCCAGGGTGTCGTAAAGGGTCACCGGCATCATGAGGGTCCTGATGTCATGATAGCCGTCCTCCCTCTTGGCCAGCACCTCGAAGTAGAGGTTCACCTTGGCCGGAGGATAGAGCGTGATCCCCTTTCCCGAAACCCCATGCACAGCTCAGTCCACGAGCTTCACGTAGCGGAGCCTCAGCTCCGCAAGCAGGCCGGCCAGAAGCCTCTCCTCTTCCTGGCTGAGGTTTCCCCGGGTCTTCTCGTCCATCATGGCCAGCGTGTCTATGGTGTGCTTGGCCAGTTGAAGATCCCGGGACGGCTCCTCTTCCCCCTGGCCCTCGATGAGGCCCATCTGCTGGAACGCGGCTGTGGCCAGAGATATGACGAAGGTGGAGAAGTTCACCTCCGGCAGAGGGGGCAGGGAAGCCTCCTCATCCTTCTCGGGCTTTCCGGGGGGCTCCTTGGCCTCCTCCTCTTTTTCCGGGGCTTCTTCCCTGGCCTCTTCCGTGACTTCGGACTCCTCCTCATCGAGGTAGGCCCGCCTGTCCCTCACCACAAAACCCTTGCCTTTTTTCTCCTCATCCATAGGCATCACCAGGATCCCGGCGCAAAACTCCCTAGAGCTCCAGGGCCACCACCTGGTTCACGTGGGGAAAATCCAGGAGCCCCCGCTTCACGTCGGTGGGCACCGGGGTGTCCGTTTCGAGAAGAATTATGTTCTGGCCGCTGTCCAATACGCGGCCCACGTCCATGGTCGCGATGTTTATGCCGTGCTTGCCCAGGAGCTCGCCGATGGAGCCGATAACGCCGGGGGTGTCCATGTTATAGACCAGAAGCACGTGCCCCTCCATGGCAGCTTCCACGTAGAACGCGTTTATCCTCACCAGCCTGGGCTGCCTCTTGCCGAATATGGTGCCCACCAGCCTCGACTGATCGGACGCGGTGGTGGTGGTGAGTATTATCGCGTTGTTGTAGTACGCGCCCTCCTCCTTAAACGCGGTCCTCACGTCGATGCCCCGCTCCTTCGCGATGTGGGGCGCGTTTACGAAGTTCACCCCGTCCTCGAGCATCGGGGTGAGGAGCCCCTTTAGTATGGACACGGTCACGGGCGCGGTGTTCAACCTTCCCACCTCGCCCACGTATTCGATGACCACCTTCTTCAGCCCGCCCCTGGTGATCTGGGTCGCGAGCATCCCCAGCTTTTCGCCGAGGTTGAGGTGGGGGCTGAGGAGCATCAACTCCTCGCCGTCCAAAGAGGGCACGTTCACCGCGTTCCGGATGGTGCCGGTCTTCATGTAGTCGATGATCTGCCGGACCACGTCGGTGGCCACTGCCTCCTGGGCCTCGTGGGTGGACGCGCCGAGGTGTGGGGTGGCTATGACGTTGTCGAGGGTGAGCAGGGGGTGGTCCTCCGGCGGCTCGTTCTCAAAGACGTCTATGGCCGCGGCCGCGACCTTGCCCTCCTTCAGCCCCTCGTAGAGGTCATCCTCGTTCACTATTCCGCCCCTCGCGCAGTTGAGAATGAACACGCCGTCCTTCATCCTCTTGATGGCCCGGCGGTTGATGATGGACCTGGTCTCCTTGGTGAGCGGGGTGTGCACGGTGATGTAGTCCGATTCCATGAAGAGGCTGTTCAGGGGGGAGTAGGTCACGCCCAGGCTCTCCATCTGGTCGGGCGAGAGGTAGGGGTCGAACGCGAGCACATTCATGCCCAGGCCCCTCGCGCGCTCGGCCACCACCTTGCCTATGCGGCCCAACCCGATGATCCCCAGGGTCTTGTTGTAGATCTCCTTGCCCTGGAACTTCTTCTTCTCCCACCTGCCCTGCTTCATGGACGAGTTGGCCTGGGGGATGTTGCGGCTGACGGCGAAGAGCATCGCGACGGTGTGCTCCGCGGTGGAGACCACGTTGCCGTCCGGCGCGTTCATCACGATGATCCCCCTCTTGGTGGCCTCGGGTATGTCCACGTTGTCCAGGCCGATGCCCGCCCTCGCGATGACCTTGAGGTTCTTGGCCGCGGCGATGACCTCCGCGGTGACCTTGGTCGCGGACCGTATCACCAGCCCGTTGTACGCGGGGATGGCCTCGATGAGCTCCTCCTTGGAGAGGCCCGGGCTGTTGGTGACCTCGATCTCTTCCGCGGACTCGAGAAGCTCCAGTCCTTTGGAGTGAAGATGATCGCTTATAAGCACCTTGAAACTAGCCATAACAAATAAAGCTCCCCCTTTTGTTACAAAAACACCGACGGGTCTTTTGCCTACAGAACCCGCAAGGTCTTTGTAGCATTTTTTCACAAGATTGTCAACGTAGTCTTAAAGGCCCGGAGGGGTAATTTGGACAGGCCACCTGGGCCTGGAATCCGGGTTCACTCGGAGCGACCGTAGAGGGTCTGCTTGAGGTGGGGGTGGTTGAAGAGGTCTAAAGGGTCGCCCTCGAGCCCGACCCTGCCCTCCTCCATCAGGTATGCGTAGTCCGCGACGGACAGGACCCTCTGTACGTGCTGCCCCGCTAAAAGCAGGGTGACCTCGCGCAGGACCGGACTTTTCTGAGCGCGCTGCACAGGTGACCGTGTCCTTGGGCGCGAGCCCCAGAAAGGGGTCGTCCAGGAGGAGCGGACCGCCCCCAAGGAGCGCCGGGGCAAAGAGGGCCAGACACAAAAGGCCCAACAAAGCCCCGGCCCAGGCCCTCGCTCTGAGCATGGAAATACTCCCTACCTTCCGGAGCTCCTATACCTCGAGGCTGAAGCTCACCGGAGCGAACGCGAAACTCCTGCCGAACTCCTGGGCCATCGCGGCCGCAGGCGCGAGCCCGGTGCAGTGGCTCACCGCGATCTTCTCAACCTCGAAGTCCTTGAGCGCGGCTATGGTCTTTTCCACCTGCACGGGCGAGCAGAAGTCGAGGTGGGTGCCCCCCAGGAGCGCGTAGACCTTCTCTTCGCCCAGGGACTCGGCAGCGTGCTTCAAAATGTTCACCGTGCCCGTGTGCGCGCACCCCATCACCACTATCAGACCCTTGGATGACTTGATGTAAAGGGAGAAGTCGTCGAGAAACGGGTCCGGGACGAGCTCGCCGTCAATAAGGGCCGAGAACTTGGGGTCGCCCTTCTCGAAATCGGTCTGCCTGGGCACCTCGCCGGACACAAAGATGGACGGCCCCACCTCGGTGAGCCCGTCCACGAGCTGGAAGTTCACGCCCCTGCCCTCGAGGTACTGCCTGGACCAGGGGATGCCTATGGCCACGTTCTTCTCCACCGGCCCCATGGGCATCAGCCGGTAGCGCATGAGGAAGGTATGCTCGTGCGCGACCACCTGGGTCGGGCCCCTGAACCCGATGAGGGGCATGAGGCCGCCGGTGTGGTCGAAGTGGCCGTGGCTGAGGATCACCTTTTCGATCTTGGTGAGGTCCTTCTTCAGCCTCATGGAATTCGCGTTCTGGATCAGGGTGAAGCCGCCGCCCGTGTCAAAGAGGTAGTTGCCGCCCGGCGACTCTATGTAAGCCGCGAACCCGTGCTCCCCCAATACACCCGGAAAGGGCACCGAGTTCTCGCAAAGTACCGTTACCCTCCACTCCATCTTAATCCCCTCCTTGTGCTTTTTGCCGCCCTACAAAAGAGTTCCCTCATGCATTATAAACCCACAGGGCCACGATAAAAACCCTTTATTTCACTAGGGTTTTGCCGTTCGGCCCCCCATTGGGCGCGGGCCAAAAAAAGGGCCCCCCGGACGATCTCCGGGGAGCCCGCTGGTCTCTATGGTTTTACCCTTACCTGAGCAGCCTTCTCAGGAGCTTGCCCGTGGGGGTACGCGGGAGCTCGTCCACGTATACCACCACCCTGGGGAGCTTGTAGATCGCGATGTGCTCCTTGAGGAAGGTCTTGAGCTCCTCGAAGAACTCCTCGGAGTCCTTCTTGTCCTCGTTGCCGGGTTTGAGCACGATGAAGGCCTTGGTGATCTGGCCCTTCTCCTTGTCGGGAACGCCGATCACGCCGGCTTCCGCGATCGCGGGGTGCTTCTCCAGGGACTCCTCGATCTCTGCGGGGCCGATGCGGTAGCCGGAGGACTTGATCATGTCGTCCTCGCGGGACACGAAGAAGATGTTCCAGGTATCGTCCCGGTAGACCGCGTCGCCCATCTGGTTCCAGCCGTTGACCACGCCCTTCTGCTGGGATTTCAGCAGCTTGTTGTCGTCCTCGTAGGGCTTCCAGTAGAGCGAGCCGGACGCGCCCTTGATCTGCATGGAGCCGACCTTGGGGTCTTCGCCCGGCATGGTGGCCGGCACGTCGTTGCCTTCGGGGTCCACTATGCGCACCTCCACCCCGGGCAGGGGCTTGCCTATGGAGTCGGGCACCGGCTCCGGGGACATGGTGTTGGAGGTGACGAGGTGGAGCATCTCGGTGCCGCCGAGGCCCTCCCAGATGGGGAGACCGGTGAGCCCGGTCCACTCGTCCAGGGTCTCCTTGCCCAGCGCGTCGCCGCCGGAGGTGTACATCCTGATGGAGCTCGTGTCAAAGTCCTTGAACTTGGGGAACTTCATCAGCGCGCGATACCCGGTGGGAAGACCGGTGAGGATGTTGATCTGGTGCTTTCCGATGAGCTCCAGCATGTCGGGCGGGGTGAACCTGGGAATCAAAGAGATGCCCGCGCCCCCCGCGAAGGGGATCAGGGTGAAGGTGCCGAACCCCGCGGCAAAGCTCACCGGCGCGGCTCCGCCCAGGATCTCGCCGGGCTTCATCTTGTAAACGTTGTCGTTGACCAGGGTTGCCTCGATGATAACCGGTTTTACGAAGTGGATGCACCCCTTGGGCATGCCGGTGGTGCCGGAGGTGTAGAGCATGATCCCGATGTCTTCGGGCCCGAGCATGGTGGCCTCGAGCTCTGGGGAGCCGGCCGCGACCATCTCCTCGTAGACCATGTTGCCCTTGGCCTTCTCCTCGTCCGCGTTGCCGCCTATCACGATGACCCTGGTGCCGTACTGGAAGCTGGCCTTGGCCTCCTCCACCGGCGGCATGAGCGGCGCGTTGACGATGAAGAGCTTCATCTCCGCGTTGTTGGCCACGTATGTGACCTCGTCCTTGGACCACAAAGGCGAGCTGGGCACCGGGATCGCGCCGATCTTCTCCACCGCGAAGATAACCGCGACGGCCGCAGGAGAGTTGACCAACCGGATGCCTATCCTGTCCTGGGCCTCAACCCCCACTTCCTTGAGCGCGTTGCCGAACTTGTTTACCATCACCTGGAGCTGGGCGTAGGTGATGGCCTGGTCCATGAACTTGATGGCCACGGTGTCACCCCTGCCCTCCCGGACGTGCCTGTCCAAGAAGTGGTCGGCAAGGTTCAGCTCTTCTGGGAGGTCCTTGAACTCGTCCGGAACCAGGTACTCCGGCCAGGTATCCTTCGGCGGCAGGTAGTTTTCAGGAATCTTTCCCATCTTTCCTCCTCCTTAAAAATGAGTCTTTTGTTGTTTGGTGAGAGCCTATAAAACGCGGCAAACACTGTGTCCAAATACGGCCGAAAATCGTCCGAATGCCCTCCTGTTTGAGGGCTTTTTGAGGTTTGTATGTGCTGTTGAATGAAGCCTAAGGCCTGAACCCTTAGAACCTGAAAAGCCGATTTATTTACAATACGGCCCGAACCTCACGGCCGCTTTTTCAACCCGGGCCCTGACGCTTCGGGCAAAACCTCTAGGCAACCAGCGCGTCGGGGTGTATTTTAGCGCGGGGTGGGATAGCCAACCGCCCGGGGGAAAGGCTCGGCCGGCCTGGGATTGGAGACCGCCGAAACCGTCTGAGTGAAAAAAGTATCAAGCCCCAAAAGCAACTATATGATAACAGAAGCACTCACGCAAGAAAAATTTCCCGCAGAGAGCCAAGGAACTTCGGGGACGCGTGGCCCCCGGATCGGAAAAGTGGCCCTTGAGGGCCCGGTTATCCTCGCGCCCATGGCCGGAATCACCGACAGGCCCTTCAGGAGGCTCTGCCGGGAGATGGGGGCCTCCCTCGCGGTCACGGAGATGGTGAGCGCACAGGGGCTGGCGCGGGGGCGCGGCGCGAGCCGGGAAATCGCGCGCGGGTTTCTTGGGGAAGAGCCCTGGTGGGTGCAGCTCTTCGGAGAAGACCCGGGCTCCATGGCCCGGGCCGCGAAGATCGTGGAGGGGATGGGCGCGGGCGGGATCGACATAAACCTCGGCTGCCCGGTGGCCAAGGTGGTGAAGACCGGCGCGGGCGCGGCCCTGCTCAAAGAGCCGGCACGCTCGGCGGCCCTGGTCCGGGCTGTGCGGCGCGCGGTCAAGGTCCCTGTCACGGTGAAGATGCGGGCAGGGTGGGACGGGGGCTCCATAAACTGCCTCGAGGTGGCCAAGGCCGCGCAGGAAGAGGGCGCGGACGGGGTAATCCTCCACCCCAGGACAGCAAGGCAGTTCTTCAAGGGAAGCGCGGACTGGTCGCTGATAAAGGGCCTCAAGGATAATTTAACTGTGCCGGTGATCGGCAACGGGGACGTGGCCTCGCCTAAGGACGCGCTGAAAATGCTCGACGAAACCGGGTGCGACGGGGTAATGGTAGCGAGGGCCGCGAGGGGCGCGCCCTGGATATTCAGGGACATCCTGGTATATTTAGAGAGGGGCGAGGCCCCAAAGCCGCCGGCCCCGAAAGAGAGGCTCCGGGTGATGCTCAAACATCTCGAGCTGCTCGGGGAGGAGTATGGAGCCAGACTCGCCATGAAAAGGGCCAGGATGCACTTCATGTGGTACGTGAAGGGGCTCAGGGGAGGCGCCCGGTTCAGGAGCAGGATAAGCGGTGTTTCAGATATGGGGGAGCTTGGGAGGATAGCGGAAGATTTCCTTCTCGGGCTGGAGGAAGCCACCCGATGAGGGTAAAGCTCGCCAAGACCGCGGGGTTCTGCATGGGCGTGCGCAAGGCCGTGGAGAAGGCGCTCACCGCCGCGGAGGAGATGGGGGGCCCGGTCTACACCCACGGGCCCCTGATCCACAACAACCAGGTGCTCGAGGTGCTGGCCGGGCGGGGAATAATCCCCCTGCCCGAGGACGGGAACACCTCGGACAAGACAGTGGTGATCCGCGCGCACGGCATTCCCCCCGCGCTCCGAAAGGAGCTCAGGGAGTCCGGGGCCAGGGTGGTGAACGCGACCTGCCCCCGGGTGGCCAAGGTGCAGTCCATAATAAAGCGCTACTCCGGCAAGGGTTACTTCTGCGTGATCGTGGGGGACGAGAACCACGCGGAGGTGGTGGGGCTCAAGGGGTTCGCGAAAGACGGCGTCGCGGTGGTCTCAGACGTGGGCGAGCTCCCCGAGCTTCCTGACGGGGAAAAGGTGCTGGTGGTGGCCCAGACCACCCAGTCGGACGACCGTTTCCAGGAGGTGGTGGACCTACTGAGCGGCAGGCACGCGGATCTCCTGCCCATAAACACCATCTGCGACTCCACCCACAGGAGGCAGTCCGAGATAAGGTCTCTGGCCCGGGAGGTGGACGCGCTGGTGGTGGTGGGGGGGTTCCACTCCGGCAACACCAGGAGGCTGGCGGAGATAGGAAGGAGCGCGGGTGTTCCCACCTTCCACGTGGAGACCGCGCAGGGGCTCGACAGAAATCTCCTGAGCAGGTTCAAGACCATAGGCGTGACCGCGGGAGCCTCCACCCCGAACTGGATGATCAAGAACGTGGTCGAGGAGATCCACAGGATCCGCCCCTTTGGCACGGCAAGGCTCCCCTACGTTATGCAGGAGCTCTTCAGGGCCGTGGTGTGGTCCAACCTCTTCGTGGCCCTGGCCGCGGCCTCCCTGGGCTATGCCGCGCTCTCCCTCATGGGTGCCTCCCACACCCCCTCCCAGTTCTTCATCGTGCTCAACTACGTCTACGCGATGCACCTCCTCAATCGCTACACCGACCAGCCCGCGGCAAGGTTCAACGATCCCGCGAGGGTGAAGTTCCTGGAGGAGAACAGGCTCTTGCTCATGGGCTCGGGGATTGTGGCCACTCTCTTGGCCCTGGGGCTCTCCGCGAGCATGGGGCTCGTGCCTTTCGGGCTCCTTCTCGTCATGTCCTTCTTCGGCATCACCTACGCGATACCCGTGATTCCCAGGTGGTGGCTCAGGTGGATCAAGCTCCCGGAGATAAAGACCCTCAAGGATATCCCCGGCTCCAAGACCTTCTTCATCGCGGCGGCCTGGGCCCTGGTCACCACGGTCATACCCGCGTCGGTCCAGCCGGGGCTCTCCGTCTCCAGGGTGGCCTACGGCTTCCTCGTGATCTTCATCATGGTGCTGATCCGCTCCGCGCTCTTCGACCTCCTGGACCTCCAGGGCGACCGGCTGGTGGGCAAGGAGACCATCCCCGTGTTCATCGGCAAGCATAACACCAGCACCCTGCTCTGGATGCTCACCGCTCTGTTGGGGCTGGTCTTTGTCTTGGGCGCGGGCACAGGAATCGCGACCGGGCTCTCCTACGGGCTCCTGGCTGTGGCCGGGTATCTGGCCGGGAACATATACATTCACCAAAGGGGGCTCGCGTCGCTGGGCTACCGCACCGAGGCCCTTTTGGAGACGGGGTTTATCTTGGCGGGGCTCATCGCGCTCATCTACAGGGCGATCTAGGGGACCGAACAGGTTATACGCGTCAATCTATCATTCGGGAGACCGATTATGAAGGACGACCAAGGGGCAGACCAGGCCGGGTGCGCGGGCACAGGCGACTATGTTAGCTGGGAGGAGGAGCTTGTCCTCAAGAGGATGCGGGAGTTGAAAGAGGAGGCCGCCCAGACCAAGGCTGAAATAGCCAGGCTCTCAAAGGAGCCCGAAAGGGAAGACGAGCTTGGCGCGGCCAGGGAGAAGCTAGAGGAGCTGAAGGGAGCCTTCAGGGAGCTCGAGAGGGCGAGGGATGAGGCCCGGACCCACAAGATGAGGGCCCTGGGCCACGAGGACTAGGCCCAAGGAGAGGACGCGGGGGTAAATTTTTTGGATGATGTAGATGACTGTAGCCTATCCCAAGCCTAAAAAGAAAAGCACTTACACCAAGCCTAACAAACACATCTCACGGTAGAGACAAAAACACCATAAACTCCTGTCACATTTCTTCCGCTCGACTGTATATCATAGTAAAAAGTTAGGATATAAAAACCAGCACACAAGGAGGTTGGAGATGATCAAGAAAAAACATTTGCTTGCTTCGGCTTTGCTGATTTCCGTGGCGCTAATATTGTCTGTTTTGGCCGTTGCAGGCCCTAAGAAAGTCTCCCTTAAAGGGGAGATTCGGGATGCCGAGTACGTAAGGAAAATGACCAAATCGCAAAAAACCAAGCTTGGCCCGAAGATTGTGGATAAAGATGACTTCGTTTTCCTTTTGCCCGGCGGAGACTACTATCTCCTGCCCAACATAGACCGTAACATAAAGGCAAGGCATGCGGGGCAGCAGGCAAGGATAACGGGTAAACTGAATGGGCAGGCAATTATAGCGGAAAGAATCGAGTTGAAAAGGGACATAGGATATGAGACAGTCTGGGCCGAAAGATGGGAGGAGGATCTGATGAGGGACCTGGTGTGGCACGGGTAGAACAAGTAGGCTCCTCTACCCGCAACCACCCGCAACCTATCCGCAACTTGTAAAAACGATAAGGCTGTAACCCGATAAGGATTGCAGCCTTTATATTTTTGTGGTGCCGAAGAAAGGGGACGCGTGGGTGAATGGTTTTGATAGTGGTATGGCTGCAACTCCTGCTTCAGGTATGCAATTTCAAATTATCAACCTTTCCGCTATAATGGGTAACAATCACTTCGATTATTCCGGGATAAAGTAAAGACATGGGGTTGAGACCCAACAGGTTTTCTCTTGGGCTTTTGTCCTGCCTGCTTGTCCTTGTGGCCGGGGGATTGCTGCTTTTGTTTTACCTGGGCAGTGATCGGGTGGACTCACGAGCCCGGGGACCCGAAGCCGCAAAAGCGCGTCCGGCCGCACCACCTGCGGCAAAATCGACGAAAAACGATTTCACACGAGAGTCACGCCGCCTCAAAGAGTCCTGGGATCGTCAGAGCAAGGAGGCTTTACAGGACTATCTTGTGAAGGGGTATCAGAACCCGCAGATCAACGTTGAAAGCATCCTGACGCGCCATCAACTCCTGGAGTGGCTCTTTCCCGGTCTATTTTCCGAGCTAAAACGCGAAGAGCTGGCCTACACAGTTGAAACCCTCCGGCTGTTCAATGAGGCCCTGGATCGCCATAACACACAGTTCAAATTGGAATTTAAAGATACTGATACGCAAAAGAAGATCAGCCTCGCTGAGGAGAGTCTCAAACACAGGTTTACGGTCTATCAGAACAGGTGGGCAGATACTTTAAAAAATCTGGAGGCAAAGAAAGCCAGCCTTTTGGAGCCGGCTTGCGGTTCTGCCAATGAGTATCGATTTTTCGTCTCTTATGGCATTGCCCGTTTCTTCGATTACAAGGGTTTTGACATCGCAGAAAAGTGTATCGCAAACTCGAGGGCTATGTTTCCCGGGATTGATTTTGAGGTGGGAAACGTAATGAAGATAGCTGAAAAGGATAAGGCCTTCGATTATTTAATAGTTCAGGACCTCTTTGAGCATCTTTCCCTGAAAGGGATGGAGAAAGCTCTGGAGGAGGTCTGCCGGGTAACCAAAAAGGGCCTGGTAATCGTATTCTTCAATATGGCCCAAAGACCCGATCACAGGATCAAGAGGGTCCGCAAGTATCATTGGAATCTACTGAGCGAAACGCTCATAACAAACTTTTTACTAAAAAGAAGCCGTGATGTGCGTGTTGTTAATGTTCAGAAGTATCTAAAAGAAGAGTTCGGGTTTTCCAATTACTACAATCCCAAAGCCTACACATTTGTAGTCAATTTCTAATTGACACGTCTACTTACCGGTTCACGGTCTCTCGCCGCAACCCCCAGCAACCTGTCAAAAGAAAAAAGCTGCAACCCGTCAGGATTATATCCTCCATCCAGGCAAAATCCGGAGGCGTCTCTTCCGGCCCCTCCCCGACCCGGCATATTAACCATTGACAACTGTATCCGGTAATAGTAGTATCCATTGAATCCCCTAATCTGGTTTTGGTATTTAGCCCCAGGGCCCGAGAAGGCCATGAGGTCTTTGTTATTCAGGACTCGATGATGCGGGCAAGGCAGGCTCGTATTCAATTGCAAAGAACATTCGGAGCGCCATATCCGGTTCAACCGGGAGAGCAGGCGCAGAACACGGCGGTCCGGCATATTCAGTCCGGGAATTTGGAGGTGTCATGGCGAGACGCAGCCATCATAGCTTCAACAAGAGGCAGAAAGAGCTCGAGCGTAAGGCAAAGGCCAAGAAAAAGATGGAGCGGCGGCAGTCCAAGAATAAAATGGCCGAGGATGAGGAAACGGACGACACCGAGCAGTAGCAGGAGCAGGAATCGAGCTCTTCCTTTCCATCTTCATATTATTACCTGGTCAAGATTAAAAGAAGGTTCGCAAGACAATCCTTGAGAATTCGCATCGGTGCAAGGAGATTAAAAACGATTCTTAGATAGTTAGGGGAGATGCCCTCTACGTTCCCAGGCGGCATTTTCATTCTGAAGACAAGGGAACCTATTAAAAGGCCTTTGAAAAAAAGGCCAACATGGAGGTATTGTTACATGGCAAGTGGTTCTGTTAAATGGTTCAGCGAGCAAAAGGGCTACGGCTTCATCGTTCCGGATGAGGGAGACAAAGACCTTTTTGTTCATCACTCCAACATCGAGATGGAAGGCTATAAGACCCTTCACGAAGATCAGAGGGTCGAATTTGAGGCAGCTGAGGGCCAAAAGGGCCCCGAGGCCACCAAGGTTCGCCCTGTCTAACCGACACGGTATATAGCAAGTCCATGGGGCCCCGGAGAAATCCGGGGCCTTTTTCCCCTCTCCCCACCTACCTTGTGCAACCCCCCGCAACCTACCCG
>JARFUL010000092.1 GCA_029289015.1 Syntrophobacteria bacterium
CTAGAATTGTTGATTGTACAGCAACAGCTTGCCATTTATCACCCGTTGTACTTATAGAGATCATATAAGATATTCTCCTCTAATAAATTTAGTTAGATACAACTACCACAACCTCCCCCCACAACCCGGACAAAACCCAAAACCCTCCCTCACCCGTGCTTTTCCGCTTCCTTCTTCTTCTCCCTCATAATCGCGGCCACCCCCGCGGGCCTTTCGTCCTCTCCCGGCACCAGCACGATGGTGAACTCCACGAAGACCCTGCTTCCGTCCTTGCGCAGCGCGGGCACGGACAGGAGCCGGTCGCGGTACTGGGAGAGACCGGTCTCCATGACCTGGTTGAACCCCTCGTTGTGCCGGTCTCTCAGGTGCTCGGGCACGATTATTTCCAGGGGCCGGCCCAGGGCCTCCTCTTCGGAAAAGCCGAAGAGCTCCTGCGCGGACCTGTTCCAGACGCGGATGATCCCATCTCTATCCGCAAAGAGGACCGCGTCCGGCGCGTTCTCTATGATATCACGGTAAATCTCTTCGCGCGCGTGCATCATCCCAACCTCCCCCCACAATATGGACAATACTCAAACTCCGGGCTCACCGGTTTAGCGCACTTTGGACACACCTCGGGCTTTGGTTCGACCTGGGGCCGCCACTCCACCTCGCCGGTGGGGCTCATCACCGCGCCGCAGCTGTCGCAGATGAGCATGGGCTCGCCCCTCTTCACGGGAAAGAGCGGGATGAAGAAGAGGCTCAGGTAGTGGTCGATTCTTTTGAGGTATGCCGCGGTAAAATTGCAGGCCCGGCAGAGCCGGGGGCTCTTTTCAAGAACCTTGGTCCTGGGCTGGACGCCGCCGATGAAGATCATGAATGGGTATCTCTAACCTAGCAAGCAACGCATTAATGCAGGGGGCGAAGCCCCCTCAGTCGCCTCCCGGGGTTCCCGGTCCAGGGGGCGAAGCCCCCTCAGTCGCCTCCCGGGGTTCCCGGGTTATGTGAAGTAGCCCTTGGGCACCACCACGATTCCCCGCTGGGTCACGGAGAACTTCTCCCGGTCCTTGAGCGGGTTGATGCCGATCTCGGTCTTGGGCGGGATGACGTTCCACTTGTCTATGATGGCCTTTTTTATGCGGCAGTGCCTCCCCACCTCCACGTTGTCCATGATCACCGACTCGTCCACCTCCGCGAAGGACCGGACCAGGACGTTCCAGCCGAGCACCGACATCCGCACCATGCCCCCGCTTATGATGCAGCCGGGGGAGACCACGGAGTCCACCGCGTGGCCCACCCGGCGCGGCTCCACCCTCTTGTCGTTGAACACGAACTTCGCGGGGGGAGCCTGCTTCTGAAAGGTGTGGATGGGCCATCTCTGGCCGTAGAGGTTGAAGAACGGGTCCACGCCGGTGAGGTCCATGTTTGCGTTCCAGTACGCGTCCAGGGTGCCCACGTCCCGCCAGTAGGTGGAGTCGCGGGTCTTCTCCACGAAGGTCAGCTCCCTTCGCTCGTCCTTGCCCAGGGTGTAGATGTAGTCCGAAATGGTGTTCAGCCTCCTGAAGGGGTACGCGAAGGAGGCCACCCGGTCGATGAGCAGGGGCAGAACGTGCTTGCCGAAGTCGTTGAGCCCGGGCTCCGAGAGCGCCTGGATGAGGAGTTCGGTGTTGAAGACGTAGATGCCCATGGACGCGAGGATCCTCTGGGGATCGTCCGGTATGGTCTTGGGCTCCTCCTTGGGCTTCTCCTTGAACCCGGTGATCCTGAAGTTCCCGTCCACCTCCAGCACCCCGAACTGGTTGGCCAGAGACTTGTCTATCTCGATCACCGACACGGTGACCTCCGCGCCTTTGGCCTCGTGAAACTCGATGAGCTTCTCATAGTCCATCTTGTACACGTGGTCGCCGGAGAGGATGAGCACGTGCCTGGGGCGCTCCCTCTCGATGAGGTAGAGGTTCTGCCGCACCGAGTCTGCGGTGCCCAGGTACCAGTCCTTGCTTATCCTCTGCTGGGGAGCCACCACCTTGAGGTAGTGCCCCAGGTCCAGGCTGAAGATGTTCCACCCCGCCTCAAGGTGATCCACCAGGGACTGGGACTTGTACTGGGGAAGGACGATGATCTTGTACATGCCCGAGTTCACGCAGTTGGACAGCGTGGTGTCAATGAGCCGGTATATGCCCCCGAAGGGCACCGCGGGCTTGGTCCTGTCATCGGTGAGGGGCATGAGCCGCTCGCCCCTGCCGCCGGCCATAATTATACCTAAAACCTCTTTCATCTTGCAGACTCCCGAGTGTGGGTGCGCGCGCTATCCTCTTTCCAGCGCGCCTAGAAACGCGCGGTTGAAATACTTCAGGTCTCCGGGGTGGCGGGAGGTGATGAGGTTGCCGTCCACCACCACCGGCTTGTTCAGCACCTCGGCCCCCGCGTTCTCCAGGTCCTTCCAGATGGCCCGGTACGCGGTGAGCCTCTTGCCTTTGACCACCTCGGCGTTTATGAGCACCTGGGGGCCGTGGCATATGGCCGCGATGGGCTTTTGGTCCCCCTCCATGGCCCGCACGAAGTCGAGAACCCCGTCAATGATCCTCAGCTTGTCCGGCGCCCACCCCCCGGGGATTATGAGCCCGTCGTAGTCCTCGGCGCGGACATCGGAGATCGCGTGGGTGGTGACTATCTTGGACGCGCCCTTCTTGCCCTTCAGGTTCTTGTTCTTCTTGAGCCCCACCAGGTCCACCTGGAACCCCTTTTCCTGGAGAAACGCAAGCGGGCTGTCCACCTCCTGGTCCTCGTAGTTGTCCTCCACGATCATTATCACCCGTTTTTTCATCTCACGTTCCTTTTGGGCCGCGTGCTCAACAGGGACAGGGCCTCCACGTGGGGCGTGTGGGGAAAAAGGTCCGCGGGCAGGACCATGTCTAGCCGGTACTGCTCAAGGAGAGCCCCTATATCCCTGGCCATGGTCGCGGGGTTGCAGGAGATGTAG
>JARFUL010000093.1 GCA_029289015.1 Syntrophobacteria bacterium
CTTGCGGTCGCGGAACACCAACTTTATCTGGAAGGTCGCGTTCTCCGACAGGTTGATGATGTCCTCGTCCTTGATGTTGAGACGGCACCTGGAGCCGCTGAGGGTGTAGACGATATCCCCCTTGAAGAGCGTGTCGCCCTCCGCCGCGAAAAAGGCCTTTCCCTTCCTGCCGTGCCGGATCACCACCACGCCCACCTGGTGCTGCAAAAAGCCCACGCGCTCCCCCGGGTAGGGCACAAAGCTCTTGGCCACCTCGACCCCCCTGAGGTCCTCGGGGAGCTCGCCAGGTTTGGCCGTGGGCCTCTTTGGCGCGGCCATCAGGGGCGCGGCCGCAAGCACGAGCGCGAGCGCAAGAATCAGAGCCGTTAAGCCTTTCCCGTTCCTCGCAAACATCTTCCTAACCCGCCTTTCAGGGATTTCCGTATCCTCAGCGATACTGAGCCCGGCTCAGGTCTAAAATATCTTAATAGCTACGATAGAACCTCTCCCCTTTCCCCTGCGATGCGCTATCTGCCGTGCAGCCCAGGGAATTACCCGGAGGGGTCCCATCTTTCTGTCCGTTTTTAATGAGGAGGATACAACTCAGCGCATATGCATAGTTGCAAAATCCTTGCCCTCCCCAGTTGGCGCCGAATGGGGCCTCGAGACCCTCTTGCAGAGCCATTAAACGGGCAGCATATACCTATGCCACCCTCATGATATGCCATCTGGAAAAATAAAGAAGTTAACCAGATCACACTTTTTCCACTTTTACCCCCTGTTAACGTCTCTCAGAAAAATGTCTCTTTCCCCTATGTGCCTCGGCGCGGCCGGATCAGAACTTCAGGCCCGCGCTGAGGGAAAATATTTCCCGCTCAAATTCGAACACCGGGGTGTTCGACCTGTTGTCAGTATAGCTGTAGCTGAGGGAGAGGAAGTAGTACTTGCCGATGTTCTGGCTGAGGGTCGCAAGATAGGTATGCCTCTCGTCCTCCCTTCCCTGGTTCAGGTTCCTCTGCGGGAATATGGCCGCGATGAGCGGCCTGGCCTGATAGTAGCGGTCCGCAAAGCTGTAGCGCAAAAAGAGCTCCGTGCCTGTCAGCAGGTTGTTCCCCTTGTGGAGCTGGGCGAAGTAGGAGACCTCGTAAATGGGCCCGCGGTAGGAGAACCGGTCTATCTTGGCGTTCTTGTGCTCCTCGCCGTAGCCCACGGTGAAGAGATGTTTGCGGTTGAAGAGATATACCGACGCGGTGCCCTTGTAGCTGTGGATCTGGTTGTCCTGCATGCGGTACATGTCCAGGTCGTAGCGCTCCTCGGAATACTCGTACCTGCCCCCCAGGCTGAGATACTGGGTAGGGTAGTACTCAAAGGACGGGTTCACAGCCCACACGTGGGAGAGCCGGTCGTGCTGGTACCAGAACTTCTTGTATATCCCGTGGAGCTTGACCACGTATTTGCGGCCCATGAACCACGGGCCCCCGAGCACCTCCCCGCTCACGAACTCGTAGAGGCTCTCCGACACGTACCACCTGTGGTAGAAAGAGGCCGAGGTGTTGAGATAGAAGAACCTCTCGCCAAAGGGGTCGGCCAGGATGTTGCCGTTGAAGGACTCGGTGAACGCGGTGTCGGAGATCCTGCGGTTCTGCGGCGCGATGGTAAGCTGGCCTCCGCTTACCAGGAAGGTCTCCGATTCCGGGCCCGCGTTTATGTTGTTGTCGTACTCCGCGGACAGGGAGACCCTGGCGGACCACCGGACCCTCTGGGTGCGCTCATCCACCGCTCTGAGCATGGAGTTTATGTTCTTCACCACCATGTCGGGCGGCTTCGCGGCCAAGACTATCTGAAGCTGCTGCCTGCACTCCTCGTAGCGCTCCAAGAGGAAGTAGGCCCTGGCCAGCTCGAGCCTGACCCGGTTGAGGGTCGGGTCTTCGGCAAGCATGAGGAGGAACTTCTTCTCAGCAAGGTTCAGATCGCCCATCTCCAGGGCCGAGGTTCCCAGCCAGAACATGATGTCCATGGTCTCGACCTTGGAGGAGAGCTGCTTGAAGATGGGCAGCGCCTTCGCGAACTGCCGGTCGTAGTAGAGAGTGAGCGCCTTGGCCAGAAGCCTGTCCAGCTTGTCCACCTCCTCGGGGGACATCTTCTCGATCTTCTCGGTGGCCTCAGCGTCTATCTTGCTCTTCTTTCTTGGGGGAGGCTGGGCCATGGAGAGGGACGCGGAGAATGCGACGAGGAGCGCTGCGGATACAATCAAGACCAGGGTCCAAATAAATCTACGGGCAGGCATCTCAGGGAGAGAACGAGCCATTGCAAACCTCATCCAGCGCACTATACATTCGTGCGCATCCAACGCGCGGGGTCGCACAAGTCTAAAATCGCAGCCCTAAAGCACAGGGCGCCTAACATGCCTTAAGTCTTAAATAAATCTTTTTTCGGGGAAGGCAGGCCCGGGGCTAAGGTTCTTTAACGACTCTATTTCTCCCCCCCAGGGCCTTTGTCGCGAGGGTATTATAGGTAGGTAATGAGTTGATTGTAAAGAGAAAATTCTTTTTCGGAGCCCTGCTTAAAGCAATGCTTTTGGCGCGGGTTCAACACCCAGACCGGGCAGCGGTCTACAGCTCGCCGGTCCTTTTCACCTCAAAGACGTGCTTCACCTTCCTTAGGCCCTGGACCGCCCTTCTCAGGTGGTCCCGGTCCGTAACCTCGATTACGAACCTGCAGGTGGCCACCCCGTCTCCCCGGCCGCCCCGGACATCCGCCTCGAGAATGTTGACGTCGTTGGACGCCAGGGACGAGCTCACCGAAGCCAGCGCTCCCTTAACATCCGCCAGGGTCACCACTATCTCCGCGGTGTGGCCCGACTGGTCGCCCTCCTCCCACTCCACGTCCACCAGCCTGTGGGACTCCAACGCGGCGAGGTTGGGGCAGTCGGCCCGGTGGACCTTTATGCCCTGGCCCCTGGTGAGGTAGCCCATGACCAGCTCCCCGGGCAGGGGCCTGCAGCACCCCGCGATCCCTATGAGCAGGTCCTGCGCTCCCTTTACCCTGACCCCCTCCTCGGCCCTTTTCGATGGCTCGATGGGGGTTATCTCGTCGGGCTCGTCTTCCTCGTCCTTGGGCTTGCCCCAGGACGCGACCCGCTGGGCCACCGAGACCGCGGAGACCTTGCCGTAGCCCACCGACGCGAGAAGGTCCTCCACAGACATGAAGGAGAGCTCCTTGGCCACCCCCTTGAGCTCCGGGGAGTTCATCAGCCTGGCCAGGGAGAGACCCTGCTTGCGGAACTCCTTCTCCGCGAGCTCCCTTCCCAGGCTCAGGGACCGCTCCCTCTCCAGCTCCTTGATGTAGTGGCGGATGCAGGACTGGGCCTTGGAGGTCTTTACGAACTTCAGCCAGTCCTTGGAGGGTTTGTGATTCTTGGTGGTGAGCACCGCGACGGTGTCCCCGCTCTTAAGCTCGGACTTCAGGGGGACCATCCGCCCGTTCACCTTGGCCCCGGTGCAGGTATGGCCCACCTCGGTGTGCACCGCGTACGCGAAGTCCACGGGCGTTGACCCCTTGGGCAGGGCCTTCACGTCCCCCATGGGGGTGAACACGTAGACCTCGTCCGGGAAGAGGTCCCTCCTTACGGTCTGGAGAAACTCCTCCGGGTCGTCCAGGTCGTCCTGCCACCGAACCAGCTCCCTCAGCCAGTTGAGCGACCTGTCACGGCCGGGGGTGAGCGACCCCCCCTCCTTGTAGACCCAGTGCGCGGCTATCCCCTCCTCTGCGATGCGGTGCATCTCAGCGGTGCGGATCTGCACCTCGAACCTGAACCCGTCGGGCCCCGCGGCGGAGGTGTGAAGCGACTGGTACATGTTGCCCTTGGGGATCGCGATGTAGTCCTTGAACCTGCCGGGAATGGGCTTCCACAGGTCGTGGATAACCCCCAGCGCGTTGTAGCAGTCCTTCTTCTCGCCCACTATGAGCCTGAACGCGATGATGTCGTAGACCTGGTCCAGGGAGTTAAGCCTCTGCACCACCATCTTGTTCTTGATGCTGAGCGGCCTCTTCACCCGGCCGGACACCTCGGCCTCTATGCCGTGGGCCAAAAGGGCCTCCTTGATGAGCCCCTTCACCTCCTCGATATACCGGACCCTCACCTCCTCCGTGGCCTTGAGGCCGTCAACGATCTCCCGAAAGGTCTCCGGCTCCAAAAGCGCGAAGGTGATGTCTTCCAGCTCGGACTTTATCCAGTCGATGCCCATCCTGCCGGCCAGGGGCGCGTAGATGTCCAGCGCCTCCCTCGCGATCTCCCTCTGGGTCTCCTCGGGGTAGAGCTCCAGGGACCGCGCGGTGTGCAGCCGGTCGGCCAGCTTCACCAGCACTACCCTCAGGTCCCGGGACATGGCGAGGATCATGTTGCGCATCATCTCTGCCTGGCGCTTGTGGCCGCCTCTGTAGGCCACCACCCCAATGGAGGCCACCCCTTCCACTATCTGGGCCACCTCCTCGCCGAAGTGCTTGCAGAGGTCTTCCGGGGTGGTGAGGCTGTCCTCGAAGCAGTGGTGGAGGAGCCCGGACGCGACGGAGACCGGGTCGAGGCCCATCTGGGCCAGGATGTGGGCCACGCTCAAAGGATGGGCCAGGTAGGGCTCGCCGGGTATCCTGGAGCTGCCGTCGTGGACCTGCGCGGCATACACGTAGGCCTTCTGAACCAGGTGGTAGCCCTCGGGGTATTTGGACTCCACCAGGTCCAGGATGTCGGTCACCCGGATGTGGCCCTTGTGGTCCTCTTTCACCTTGGTGAGCATCTAATTCAGGTCTAACTCCGTTCCGCTATTTTCTTGAACTCAGACTATTATACACCAAAACCACCTTACGCCGCGCTTTTGACTGTGCTCAGGCGTGCTCCCCTGAGCCCGGGGGCCTGATGAGGGCCGCGGCCAAAACCCCCAGAAGCAGCGATTTTCCTATGTCTGCGGGCAGGGTTACAAGGCCGTACCTGAGCCCCCTCTTGAGCCAGCCCTCTTCGGGACCGTGGGCGCAGCACCCGTCGGCACAGCACTCCAGGGTCGCGGACGGGGCCGGGATATCGAGCTTCGGCCTGAGCGCCGCGGTGATAAGCCCGCCCGCAAGGCCGCCGAAGAACGCGGCCAGGGGCGTGATCACCGCGAAGAGCGGGCCCAAAAGGGAGAGGGTGACCATGATGGAGTCCGCGCCGGTCTGGGGGGTGGAGATCAGAAACGCGGTGGTCGCGCCCTGGCCCACGCCCTGTCTCCTCAGGGTCGCGGCCATGGGGATCACGGAGCAGGAGCACAGCGGCAGGGGAATCCCCAGGAGCACCGCCTTGATTACGGAACAGACCCCCTCGCCCCCCAGGTGGGAGCTCACCACCTCCTGGGAGACCAGGAGGGAGAGAAAACCGGCCAGGAGGAACCCGAAGAGGAGGTAGGGCGACATCTCCCCCAGGATGGACCAGAACTCGGCTAAAACGTTGAGTAGCGCGGAACCCACGAGAATCCCTCTTTCGCCCTAGTCCAGGTCCTTGAGCCGGGTCTCGCCCTGGGCCAGCTCCTCGAGACCTTCCCTGTCGAGGATCGTTATCCAGGGGCCTTCGGTCTCGATGAGCCCCTTCTTGGTCATCTTGGCCAGGATCCTGGAGAGGGTTTCGGGTATGGTGCCCAAAAGCGAGGCCAGGTGCCCCTTGGTTATCTCCAACCGGACCCTGCCCCCGGCCTCACCGCTCTCGTCCAGGCTGAAGATGTACGCGGCCAGCCTCCCGGGCACCTCCTTGAGGGAGAGGTCCTCCACCAGCTTGGTGAACCTTCTCAGCCTCTTTGAGAGCACCGCGAGCATGTTGAGCGCCATAGACGGGTGCTTCTTGATGAGATCGATGAAGTCGGCCCTTGAGATGTAAAGGAGGCTGGAATCCATGAGGGCCTGGGCGTTCGCGGGGAACGACTGGCCCGCGAAGACCGGCACCTCGCCGATGGGCTCCCCGGGTCCGAACACGTGGAGTATCTGCTCCTTGCCCTCGTAGGAGAGCTTGAAGACCCTCACCAGCCCCGTGACCACCAGGTAGAAGCCCGCGCCTTCCTCCCCCTCGTGGAAGATGGTCTCCCCCTTTTTGAAGGTCCTTTGCACCACGATCTGGGCCAGCCCCCGCAGATCCTTCTCCGGGAGCCCCACAAAGAGGGGCGATATGGCAAGCTTTTCAATCATGGCCTGAAAAATAGCACTCCCCTTAGCCTAAGTCAAAGATGTCGGCCCGCGCGCATGATAGTCTTTTGTTGACGCTGCAATTAAAATTTAACCATCCTCGGCCGATTTTTCCAGGCCGGGCAGCGAGAAAGGGTTTTTGCCATGAAGTGGGACAAAGAGGCCCTTGACGAGATCTCCCGGGTCCCCTTTTTCGTCAGGTCGCGGGTGAAAAAGCGGGTGGAAGAGGAGGCCGCGCGCCAAAAGGCACGCGTGGTGAGGCTAAGGCACGTTGAGGCCGCGAAAAAGAGGTTCCTCAAGACCATCGACCAGCAGGTCAAGGGGTTCAGGGTGGAGACCTGCTTCGGGAACTCCGGCTGCCCAAACCGGGCCGCGGACACAAAAGAGCTCCTCGCGAGGATCGAGGAGATTCTGGCCAGCCGCAACCTCAGGGAATTCCTGGAAAAAAAGGTGGCAGGTCCACTGAAACTCCTACACGAGTTCCGGGTCACGGTCTCGGATTGCCCCAACGGCTGCTCCAGGCCCCAGATCGTGGACATCGGGATCATCGGCGCAAAAGAGCCCGGGGTGAGCCCAGAGGAGTGCACCGCGTGCGGTGAGTGCGTGGAGGTCTGCGGGGAGGACGCGGTAAAACTCGTCGGGGAGGAAGGTCCCCCGGAAATAGACCCTGAAAAGTGCCTTTACTGCGGCCAGTGCATCGAGGTCTGCCCCACCGGCACGATTGAAGCGGCCCGCGAGGGCTTCAGAATATTGGTGGGGGGCAAGCTGGGCCGCCACCCCCAGCTCGGCATGGAGCTCGAAGGGATCCACAGCCTGGATGACGCGCTGAGGATCGTTGAGCGGTGCCTTGATCTTTACCTCGCGCAAAACCAAAAAGGGGAGAGGTTCGGCGAGATAGTCAACCGGATTGGCCCCGAGGAGCTTGCACGGCTCATCAAGGAGGAGCGCTGAATCCGGCCAGGGGTCTCGTCTCTTGCCTCATCCGCCGCGATAGCGGCCGCGCCTTTACAAGCCCCTGGGGCATGTTAGAATCTTTCTGATAGGGGCTCTCTTTTTCGCGTATCCCTCCCCTGGTTCGCAGGTTCAGCTTCGCGCCGAAGATAACCTTTGTGCATAACAGTGTCGCGCCCTAGGTGCGAAGACGACGTAAAAGCTCTATCCTGGTCCAATAAGCCGCCGCAGATCCTTAAAGACCACCCTCGCCGGCTCTTTGGCCCCGGCCGCGAGCCTGAAAAGGAGATTTTATTATGAGCGATCCTGTTTCCCCTAATACCGGTACCCTGCCCCTCGTACTTCCGCGCCTGCCCTACCCCGAGGACGCGCTTGAGCCCCACATCTCGGCCAAGACCATCGGCTTCCACTACGGCAAGCACCACCAGGCCTACGCAGACAACACCAACAAGCTGGTAAAGGGCACCCCCTTCGAGAACCTCTCCCTTGAGGAGATAGTCAGGAAGGCCGCGGGCGACCCTGAAAACGCGGGCCTCTTCAACAACGCGGCCCAGGTCTTCAACCACACCTTCTACTGGCAGTCCATGAAGCCCAATGGAGGGGGAGAGCCCGCAGGAGAGCTGGCCGAAAAAATCAAGGCCGCGTTCGGCTCCTTCGCCGGATTCAAAGAGGAGTTCGCCAAGGCCGCGGCCACGAGGTTCGGCTCCGGGTGGGCCTGGCTGGTGGTGGAACGCGGTAAGCTGAAGGTGACGTCCACCCCCAACGCGGACACCCCCATAGCTCACGGCCAGACGCCCATTATCACCATCGACGTGTGGGAGCACGCGTACTACCTCGACTTTCAGAACAGACGGACCGACTACATCGCCTCCTTTCTCGACCACCTGGCAAACTGGGACTTCGCGGAAAAGAACTTCGCGTTATAGGAGAGCTGCCAGCCCTCCTCGCGAGCCCTGTGGAGGCCCGAGTTTTGCGCGCTGAGGCTTGGAAAAAGATGCCGGGCCTTGACCTATGTCAAATCTGCCGGTTGCCCCGGCCTTTATACTTCAATACAAACGGCACAGGGACACTTTCTCTTTTAAGCCTAAGAGCAACACTTTCATCAAGGAGGTAAGCCAAATGTTTTGTTTCCAGTGTGAGCAGACCGCGAAGGGCGAAGGCTGCACCAAGGTCGGTGTGTGCGGCAAAAACGAGGAGGTCGCGGCGCTTTCCGACCTTCTCATCTACCTGCTCAAGGGGCTGTCCCAGGTAGCGGTGGAAGGCCGGAAGCACGGCGTTGTGGACCGCGACCTGAACGTTTTCACCCTGAAGGCCACCTTCTCCACCCTCACCAACGTGAACTTCGACCCCGCAAGGTACGTTGACCTTATCGCCAGGTGCGTTGAGCTGAGGGAGGGGCTGAAGCAAAAGGTCCGGGCCGCGGGGTCCACGGCAGAGTTCGGAGACGGACCCGCGAACCTCGCGATTGCCGGCGACCTCGGGGGGCTGATCGAGCAGGGCCAGTCCGTGGGCGTGAAGGCCGACGACATCGACCAGGACATCCTCTCCCTCAGGGAGACCGTGGTCTACGGTATCAAGGGCATCTCAGCCTACGCGGACCACGCGCAGATGCTCGGCCGCGAAGACGACGCGGTGTACGCGTTCATCCACGAGGGCCTGGCCGCGACCCTGAACCGGGACCTCACCCTCGAGGACTGGGTGGGGCTCGCGCTCAAGACCGGGGAGGTGAACCTTAAGGCAATGGAGCTCCTGGACGCGGCCCACACCGAAACCTACGGCCACCCCGTGCCCACCCGGGTTCCCCTGGGCGCGAAGAAGGGCAAGGCCATCGCGGTCTCGGGGCACGACCTCAAGGACCTCGAAGAGCTCCTCAGGCAGACCGAGGGCAAGTGCATCAACGTCTACACCCACGGGGAGATGCTCCCCTGCCACGGCTACCCCGAGCTCAAGAAACATTCCCACTTCTTTGGCCACTACGGCACCGCGTGGCAGAACCAGAAAAAGGAGTTCGAGGCCTTCCCCGGCGCGATCCTCATGACCACCAACTGCATCCAGAAGCCGAGAGACACCTACCTGGACAACATCTTCACCACCGGGCTGGTGGGGTGGCCCGGCGTAAAACACGTTGAGCACGGAGACTTCGGCCCGGTCATCGAGAGGGCCCTCGAGCTCCCGGGCTTTTTGGAGGACGGGAACGGAAACGCGGTCAACGTGGGGTTCGCGAGGAACGCGGTCCTCTCCGTCGCGGACAAGGTGATTGAAGCGGTGAAAGCGGGCCAGATACGCCACTTCTTCCTCGTGGGGGGCTGCGACGGCGCGAAGCCCGCGAGGAACTACTACACCGAGTTCGTGGAGAAGGTGCCAGCCGACTGCGTGGTCCTGACCTTCGCGTGCGGCAAGTTCAGGTTCTTCGACAAGGATCTGGGCGACATAGGGGGGATCCCGAGGCTTCTGGACGTGGGCCAGTGCAACGACGCGTACTCCGCTCTCCAGATAGCCATAGCTCTTGCCAAGGCCTTCGACGTGGGGGTGAACGACCTGCCCCTATCCATAATCTGCTCCTGGTACGAGCAGAAGGCGGTGGCCATCCTCCTTACCCTCCTGCACCTGGGGATCAAGGACATCCGGCTGGGTCCGTCCGTGCCCGCGTTCCTCTCCCCCAACGTGCTCAACTTCCTGGTGGAGAACTATCAGATAAAGCCCGTCTCCACCCCGGATGAGGACCTCAAGGCCATCTTGGGGTAATATAAGACTGTTCTCCCGCTTCCCCTTCAACGGGGACGCGGGGGCACGGTGTGCCTTTTCTGATCCTGCGCCCCGCGATACCCGATGGGCAAGGCGATACATACGAAAGGGCAGATACATAGCCCCAAAGCCCCGCGCGCCCCGGCAAACACAGGCCCCTAAAAAATTTCGACCCCTTGATCTAAGTCAAGGCTAAATGGGGCCTGAACCATTATCTTTATAGTAAAGACGGGGGCCAGGTCACGGCCCCAAAGAAGCCAAGCGTTAAAGATGAACAAGGAGAGCGCAATGAATGTCCTGAGAAAGATTATCGAGATAGACGATGAGCTCTGCGACGGGTGCGGGGAGTGCGTACCGTCCTGCGCGGAGGGGGCCATTGAGATAGTAGACGGCAAGGCGCGCCTCGTTGCTGACAGGTACTGCGACGGCCTGGGAGCCTGCCTGGGGGATTGCCCCATGGGCGCGCTCACCATTGTGGAGCGGGAGGTCGAGGAGTTCGACGAGGACGCGGTGGAGGAGCTGCTCAAAAAGAAGGAGGCTGAGGAGAAGCTCGCGGAGACCCTGGCCTGCGGCTGCCCTTCCGCGCAGATGCAGAGCTTCGAGCCCCCCGCGCGGGAGCCGGGCAAATCGCCCTACCAGGTAGACTCGAAGTCGGAGCTGAGGCAGTGGCCCATCCAGATAAACCTGGTGCCCACGGCCGCGCGTTTCCTCGATGACGCGCACCTGCTCATCGCGGCGGACTGCACCCCCTTCGTGTACCCGGACTTCCACCGGGACTTCATCGGGGGCCGGGTGGTGCTGGTGGGCTGTCCCAAGCTGGACGACGCGAGCAGTTACGTGGAGAAGTTCACCGAGATATTCAAGAGCCACAACATCAAGTCCATCACCATTCCCATCATAGAGGTGCCCTGCTGCTCCGGGCTCCCCATGATCGTGAAAAAAGCGATGGAGAACGCAAACAAGGCCATCCCCACCGAGGTGGTGGTCCTCGGGGTAAAGGGAGGGGTCCTGGAGAGGCACAGGCTCTCCGCGTAGCCCCGCTCTTGGAGGACACAACAATGAAGATCGTAGACCTAGACAAGCTGACCGGCTACAACGATAAGAAGATGAACCGGGAGCTGGTTCACGACAACTACACCTTCAGGATTCTCAACTTCAACTTCGAGCCGGGCCAGGAGCTCCCCATCCATTCCCACCCCGCAGACTCCGAGCTCGCGCTGCAGGTACTCGAAGGCGAGGGGTTCTTCCTGGGCGAGGACGAGGAGATACCCGCGAAGGCCGGCGACCTCCTCATAGGGCCGGTCTCCGAGCCCCACGGGGTGCGGGCCACCACCAGGATGCGGGTCCTGGTGACCATCGCGCCGCCGATATAGGCGCCCGGATCCTCGTCCGGCTCAGCGCGCGCCATCCCCGGCCCGGGCTATCGGGACCCCTGGACCATCTTCGCGCGCCGGCTCCGGGGCCAAAGAGCACCGCTCCAATCCCCCGGCCGCCCGGTTTTTTCCTTGACCCGCCGCACCTTATACAGATATATATTCAACATCTTTGAGGTTAATCCCTTATTTCGCCAATACATTCCGCTCGAAGAGGTACAAGCGGCTTTCTCGGCGGAGGCTCAACATGACGCGGTCTCTTTTCTTCTGTCGTAAAACCCACCTGGCCCTTGTTGTCCTCACCTTTATCTCAGGTCTTCTCCTTTTCTCCGCGGGCCCCCTCTCGGCCCAGGACGAACCCTCCAATACCGGGGACACCTCCTACAGGTACGTGGACCTGTCGCTCCGCTACTGGTTCCTGTACGGTGAGAACAAGTTCAAGGCCCACGGCATCACCAACACCGGGTTCCAGATCGACGTGGACCAGGAGCTCTCCTCCATGGAGACCCACCTGGCCATATTCACCCTCGCGTTCAAGCCCGTCTACTGGCTCACCCTGGAGGGAAGCTGGGGATGGGGCGTGCTCACCGGGGGCGACTACAAGTATGTGTACAACGACCACGAGGACCTTGACCACGACTACGGCACCCTGATGGGCGACCCGGACGACGACTACTCCATCTACTGTGCGGCCCTCTACCTCAGAATCTGGCCGTGGAAGAGGCAGACCAGGCACTTTCTGGACGGGTACGTGAAGTGGCTCCAGTGGTCCAAGGAGCTGGAGGTCTCCATCCAGGACAGGAGGGACCAGCTCAACAAGCTCCAAATCCCCGGGATCTTCGACTGGCGCGAGGACTGGCACACCCTGTGGATCGGCGCGAAGGGCGAGTGCGGCATGGTAAAGAGCCCCTCCCTGGGCGCGTACCAGTGGGGGTTCATAGTGGACGTGGCCGTCTCGCCGTATGTGGAGGTGGAGGGCAGGGGCGACTACCGGGTCGGGAACACCGGGCTCTACAGTCTCCTGGACGTGGAGGGCGAAAGGGGCTACGGGTTCATGGGCGATCTGGGCATCTTCTACCAGCCGGTGAGCTATGCCCGGATCCAGCTCGGTCTGACCGGTCAGTACCTCAAGATGAGAGACGGCACCGCCAAGGTGGTGGACCTCAACAGGCCGGCCACGACCACAGGCGACTTCGAGTCGGGCCAGGCCATAAACTACGGGCCCTACATCCAGGGCTCGCTTAGGTGGTAGCCTCCCGAAAGCCCGGACAGGGCCGCCGCGGGTTCTAGCTAGCTTCTCGTCTGGCTCGTTAAAAGCTCCTCGAAAGAGGCCTCCGCCTCCCTGACCTCTCTCTCTATCTCTTCGATCCTGCCTACTATCTCGTCCAGGTCAATGAAGTCCGCGTCGTCAATGTCGAACATGCCCACCTTGTCCTTTTGCACGCTGACCACGCCGGTGCACCTCTTCCTCAGGTCTCTCAGG
>JARFUL010000094.1 GCA_029289015.1 Syntrophobacteria bacterium
CTTTGTGCGTCTTGAGGACGGGACGGTGGCCACAGGTGCTGGCGGTCTTTCTTAAACTGGCTGGAAGTTTTTCTCAAACTGGCTGGCAGGCGACACTCGCCGCAGCGAGGAAAGAGGCCTACCACAAAGAGCAGATGGGCACAATTACGGGCACAATGGAAAAAAAGAGGGGTCAGGTAATCTCCCTAACCCCTTGATTTTCCTGGTGCCGAGGCCCAGAGTCGAACTGGGGACACGAGGATTTTCAGTCCACTGCTCTACCGCCTGAGCTACCTCGGCTTTGGAAGTCTAAGACAAGGAACTTTCGCTGATTTAGAACCGCCTTGTCAAGAAAAATTCTAGGTAACAGCTCCGAATCTATTCTTCCACCTTCAGGTCGCCCAGGTCGATCTCAAGGCTCTCCAGGGCATCGTCGTCAATGCTCAAATCGGTCTCAGCAGCCGCGGGCTTCTCCTCGGTTATTAGTGGCTCCTCGTCAAGAGCGGGTATTTCCGGCGGCTCAACGTCCGGAGCTTCCGCCGCAAGGTCGAGCGCTTCATCCCCGAGGTCAACCTCGAGGTCACCCAGGTCCTCAATGGCCGAGTCGTCGATGAAGAGGTCCTCCTCCAGCGGCTCAATGGCCTCCTCCTCATCCAGGTCGAGGCTGACCGGCTCTTCCTCCGGCATAAGCTCAGGCTCCGGCTCCGCCAGGGGCTCCGGCTCTAAGATATCCTCTTCCAGTAGATCCGCTTCAGGGACCGGCTCCTCCAGGGGCGCCGGTTCGAAGATCTCCTCTTCCAGGAAATCCGCTTCAGGCTCCAGGCTCATCTCTTCACCCAGTTCCAGCGCTTCGGTGTCTGCGATATCCATGTCCGGAGCATCCAGGTCTTCATCGAGCATGGAAGGCCCCGCAGGCAAGATTGGCTCATCTTCAACGATGAGGTCGCCGCCCCCCAGTTCCATGCCTCCGCCCACCGTTACATCTGCCATGGCCCCTTCATCCCCGGCTGCAACCTGGGCGAGAAACGCGGGCACCTTGGCTTCTACGGCGGGCAGGTTAAGGAGATTGCGGTCCTTCTTGACGTCAGTGCCGCACTTTTTGCATGCGTCAAGATGGTCGAAACTAACGAAGCCGCATTTTGGACATTTCATGGAACAGCCCCCCGTTGTTTGGGTGGAAACAGGAAATATTTCATAAAACATAATATGTTACTCGATTTGAGAGGTCAAGGGAAAACCCATGTCCCCGAGCTCGTACTGGATCGCGCACAGAAAGAAGAGGGCCGCGGTCTCACTTCTCAGTATCCTGGGTCCAGCGGCTGCCACGAGGAAGCCCTGCTCCTTGAGGAGCTCCACCTCCTTGACGCTGAAGCCGCCCTCGGGCCCGATGAGTCCCGCGACCGCTGCTCTGTCCTTTGCCCGGGCCAAAATCTCCCTGAGGCCGGGATCCTTGGCCTTTTCCCAGAATATCAGCTTGAGGCAGTCCTTGGGGAGACCCGCGGAGAATTCAGCCAGGTCCGCGGCCGGGCGAATATCCGGGATTACGTTTCTGCCGCACTGCTTCGCGGCTTCCCGGGCCACCTTGAGAAGCCCGTGAAGCTTCTCGCTTCTGTCGAGCCCCAGGCCCCGCACGCTCCTTTCGGCCTTTACCAGCCGTATCTCGCTGGCTCCCAGCTCCACCGCCTTTTGCACCGTGAACCTGAGGCGGTCCCTGGCAAAGAGGGAGAGCCCGAGGATCACCCTGATCCGGGGCTCCGGGCAGGACCTGAAGGGCTCGTCCAGCGCGAGCTCCACGCCGCCGCTCTCCACTGACACCACCCGCGCGGGATACTCGTTCCCCTCGCCGTCGAACACGGACACCTCCGCGCCCACCCCCAGCCTGAGGACCCGGGTGAGGTGAATGGCCTCGTCCCTGGGGAGCACCGCGCTTGGTCCGTCTATCAGCTCCTTGGGACAGTAGAATCTCTTCGGTTTGGGTTTCATCTCGCCAGGATGCCGATGTACCAGTTTATGAGCTCGTTGCCCCAGAAGAGGTGGCTGAGCGCGCCGATGGAGAGAAAGGGGCCGAAGGGGATCTTCGCGGGCTCCTCGCCCTTTGAAAAGCCCACCACAAAGAGCCCCACCACCGCGCCCACCGCGGAGCCGAGCACCAGGGTGATGAGTATTCCCTTGAGGCCGATGAACGCGCCGATCATGGCCAGGAGCTTTATGTCGCCCCCTCCCATGCCCTCCCTCTTTCTGAGCAGCCAGTAGGCCTCGGACAGGGCCAGGAGCACCCCTCCCCCCACGATTGTGCCCAGCACGGAGGAGGTAAACCCCACCCCGGTGATAAAGGAGGAGGCCAGAATGCCCGCGGGTATGCCCGGGATGGACAGGGAGTCCGGGATGGTCATGGTGTCGAGGTCTATGAAGGTCACCGCGATGAGGAGCCCCGAGAAGATAAGGTACGCGAGCCCCCGGGTGGTGAGCCCGAACTTGAGGTAGAGAGCAAGCGCGATGAATCCTGTGGTGAGCTCCACCATGAAGTACCGGGGCGATATCTTGACCCCGCAGTCCCGGCACTTTCCCCAGAGCGCGAGGTAGCTGACAAGGGGGATGTTGTCGTAGAAGCGGATGGGACTCCCGCAGGAGGGGCAGTGGGAGGAGGGGGTCACAATGGAGATTTCGCTGGGCAGCCGGTAGATCACCACGTTGAGAAAGGACCCCACCGCGAGACCGAACGCGAAGATGATCAGGAGCACGCCCGGGCTCAAGGATCGCCTCCGTCTCTTCCCAGAGGCTCCTGGTACGAGCAACCCTTTTTGGGGCAGGCCAGAACAGCCTTTTTGCCCTTGGCCTTCTTTTTCACGAGGAAGGTGTGGCCGCACTCGGGGCAGGCCTTGGGGAGCGGCTTCTTGCTCGTGGTGAACCGGCACTTCGGATAGTTGGAGCAGCCGTAGAAGACCCTGTTCCGATACCTCCGGGCCACCAGGGAGCCGCGACACCCGTCCTCGGGGCACGGGACCCCGGTCTCCTCCTGGGGGACCTTGGCCGCGCCGGAAAGGGAGCGGGTGTTCCGGCACTCCGGATAGCCGCTGCACGCGAGAAACCTTCCGTAGGGCCCCCGCTTCACCACCATCTTGGAGCCGCACTTCTCGCAGGTCTCCTCCGGCACTTCCTCCGGCTCGGGCAGCGCCATCTTTCCGGCCTCGTCCCTCTGGAAGTCGGAGGTGAACCTGCACCCGGGATACCCGGTGCACGCGAGGAACTCCCCGGATTTTCCCCACCGGATCTCCGTGGGGCTCCCGCAGGTGGGGCAGGGGATCTCCGCGGGCAGACCCTTGCCCCTGAAGTCGGCCATGTGAGCGTCGGCCAGCTCCATCTCCTTGTGGAAACGGTCATAGAAGCTGGCCACAATGTCGAGCCACGAGGCCCGGCCCTCTTCTATTTTATCCAGGTCGCTCTCCAGCCTCGCGGTGAACTCCACGTCCAGGACGTCCGGGAAGTTCTGCACGAGGAGCGAGTTCACCAGCATCCCGAGCTCCGTGGGCACGAACCGCTTCTTCTCCTTCTTGACGTAGGCCTTGTCCTGGACCGTGCCGATGATGGAGGCATAGGTGGAGGGGCGGCCCACGCCGTTCTCCTCGAGCTCCTTGATCAGGGAGGCCTCGTTGTAGCGCGGGGGAGGCTTGGTGCAGTGATGCTCTATGTCGAGCTCATGAAGCTCGAGCTCCTGGCCCTCCTCCAGGTGGGGCAGGTCTCTCTCCTCCTCGTCCGCGTCTTTGGCGTTCTTCGCGGGCTCGTAGAGCCTGGTGAAGCCGTCGAAGACCAGCCTCAGGCCGCTGGCCCTGAAGAGGTATTCCCCCGCGGTGATGTCTACCTGGGTCTTGTGGTAGAGCGCGGGAAGGACCTGGGAGGCCAGGAACCTGAGCCATATGAGCTCGTAGAGCCTGGCCATCGGCCTGTCCAGGTGGCGGGACACCTCCCTGGGGGTCCTGAAGACCGAGGTGGGCCGGATGGCCTCGTGCGCGTCCTGGGCCGACTTCTTGGACCTGTAGACCGGGCTGGTCTTGGGCAGGTACTCCTTGCCGAGGTTCTTCTCGATGTAGCTCCTGGCCTCCTGGGCCGCGGTCTTGGAGACCCTGAAAGAGTCGGTGCGCATGTAGGTGATGAGCCCCACCCGCTCCGCGTTCCCCATCTTTACGCCCTCATAGAGCCTCTGGGCCAGCCCCATGGTCCTCTTCGCGGTGAAGCCGAGCTTGCGGGCCGCGTCCTGCTGGAGGGTGGAGGTGATGAAGGGCGGCGGGGGCTTTTTGCTACTCTTCCTCCTCTTTACCTCGGAGACCCTGAAGTCGCAGCCCCTGAGCCCCTTAAAGACCTCGCTCACCGCGTCCTCGTGGGGAAGGGGCGTCTTGGTCTTGCCCTTTGTCGCGAGCTTGGCATGGAAAGGGGAGGGGGAGGACGGGGCCGCGAGAAGCGCGCTGATGTCCCAGTATTCCTCGGGGATGAACGCGCGCACCTCCTGCTCCCTGTCGCAGATGAGCCGGACGGCAACCGACTGGACCCTGCCCGCGGAGAGCCCGGACTTTACCTTCTCCCACAGAAGGGGCGAAAGCTTGTAGCCCACGAGCCTGTCGAGGATCCTCCGGGCCTGCTGGGCTTCGTATTTCCGCGCGTCGAGCTTCGAGGGCTTTTTCAGCGCGTCGGTCACCGCGGACTCGGTGATCTCGTTGAAGAGCACCCGGTAGATGTTCTCCTCCGGCACCCCGCGCTTGATGAGCTCCTGGGCAATGTGCCAGGCTATGGCTTCACCCTCCCGGTCCGGGTCCGGGGCCAGGTAGATCCCCTCGGAGGACGCGGCGGATTCGGCCAGCTCCTTGAGCACCTTGCCCTTGCCCACCAGGACCCTGTAGTTCGGGGAGAAGTCGTCGGCTATGTTAACGCCCATCTCGTTCTTGGGCAGGTCCTTCACATGCCCGCCGGAGGCCTTCACCTCAAAGCCGCGGCCGAGGTAGCGGCTCAAGGTCCTGGCCTTGGTGGGTGATTCTACTACAATAAGCGACTTGGCCATCTGGGTTGCAATCAGCTCCTCACAAAGTATTTTCCCGGGACCTGGTGCACCACCCCTTTGAGCTCCAGGGAGAGCAGCACTCCCGCGGTCTGAGCGGGGTCCAGGCCTACGGATTTCGCCAGCTCGTCGATGTGAACCGGCTCGTCTCCTAAGAGATTGTATACGCTGGCCTCCATACCATCAAGGGAGACCTGGGCCGCGCTTACCATATGGTCCCGGCCTTCCCCCTTTTTGCTGGGTCGCGCGTGGGGGAGCGCGTCGAGCACGTCTTTCGCAGACTCCACCAGCGCCGCGCCCTCTTTGAGGAGCCGGTTGGGCCCGCGGCTCAGGGACCTGCCCGCGGCCCCGGGCACCGCGAAGACCTCCCGGCCCTGGTCCAGGGCCAGCCGCGCGCTGATGAGCGCGCCGGACTTGAGCCCCCCCTCCACTATCACCACCCCGAGGCTGAGCCCGCTCAGGATGCGGTTGCGGGAGGGGAAATGGCCCGCGTGGACCGGCGTGCTGGGGAGATATTCGGAGATCAGCGCGCCCGAGCCCGCGACTTCGCGGTACAGATCCCCGTGCTCCGGGGGATAGACCGTATTGTGGCCGCACCCCATAACCCCGATGGTCCGGCCCCGGGCCTTTAGGGCCCCCCGGTGCGCGGCCGCGTCTATTCCCCTTGCCAGCCCTGAGACCACGGTGAGCCCCTCCGAGGCCAGGTCAAAGGCCAGCTTTGTAGCGATATCGAGGCCGAAACGGCTGGGATAGCGGGTGCCCACCACCGCGACCGCGGGGTCCTTGGGCACCAGCTCTCCCTTGCAAAAGAGTATGATGGGAGGGTCAGGGATCGTCGCGAGCTGCCTGGGGTAGGAGGGGTCTTGGAGGTGAACGATGCTTAGCCCCGCGGCTGATATCTCGCTAAGGGCTTTGGTTACGGCTTTTTCAGGCTGGAAGCTCCTGATGCTGTCGGCCAGCCCGGGCCCCACGCCGCCTGCGGCCAGGAGCTCGTCCTTTGATGCTGAGAGCACCTTCTCGGGTGAACCGAACCTCCTGATGAGTGATCCGGCCACCACCGGCCCCACCCCCGGCACCAGCAGGAGTGAGAGCCAGTGGCGGTGTTTGTCGGGGTATGACTTAACGTTGCTTGGTTCGGACAAAGTCACCCACTTCGAATGATTCTGTGGACTTATGAACTACCGCCGCGGACGTCTCATCCTGTACGGAGACCACCAGCATGTCCCCCATCACCTGGGGAGCCAGGTCCATCTTGCCCCCCTTGCCCAGGAGCCTGGTGCCCTTGGGGACCTTGTATACCTCCATCCAGTTGCCCACCCTCATCCCGTGCTTCGCGCCCAGGTCCAGGAAGACAACGCGGAACTCCGCGCCCTGGAGCGCGTTCTGGTCGAACTTCACCACGTATCCCTTTGCACCGGGGGGACCGTCGGTAAACTCTATGAGGCTGGGCTTCTCCTGGTACCTGAAGAGAACGTCGCCCTTCTCAATGGGCCTGTAGCCCGTGGTCACCCGGGCGAGGTAGTAGTCACCCTTCACGTCGGCTATTTCCAGGGTCCCGAGGATATCGTTCAAATACCCGATCTTCTTGCTGCTTATGGGATGTCTGACCGTGGCCGTCTCCCGCGCAACGGTGAAGATGTCGCCCAGGGTCACGGAGCCGCCGGCCGCGAACTCCACATAGACCTCGTCGTTCAGGCTGGCCATGATCTTGTCGTCCTTGGAGCGGAAGATGACGCCGTCGCCCTTGAAGTGGTCCCTGCTTATGAAGCCCACCTCGCCGATGGCCCCGAAGTTCATGCTGGTGACCTCTTTGGACACCACGGGCTCCTCCGGCTGGACAGGCGCCTCCTCGACCACAACCTCTTCCACGACCTCCTCAACAGGAGCAATCTCCTCCATGAGGGCCCGGCGCAGCTCTTCGAGGTTGATCTGTTGGCCGGGATAGATGAGATGGGGGTTGCCTAGCTGGGGATTCCGCTGCCAGAGCTTGGGCCACAGGAAGGGATCCTTGAACTCCTTGGTTGTGATACTCCAGAGCGTGTCCCCCTTCTTTACCGTGTACATGGGCCCGGTATCCTCATCGGCAATCCCGCCCGCGGGCAACGCCAAGGACCAGATAAGAACGGATACGATGATCAGGGAACGAAGGATTTTGCCGGTCCACCCTGTCATCTTCCACCTCCCTTCTTACGAGGGCCTCCCCTACCGGGAGAGGCTGGAAAAGCGCGGTAAAGCATACGAGGAGTATAAATATTCTTAAATATTAGTATACCTTGCAGTTCTTCTTGTCAAGTAAACTCTCCAACATCCGATTTATGCCGCGGCTTTCTTTTTGGAGCGGGACCGCTCCTCCCAGAGCAAAAGTATGGGAGACGCGACATAAATGGAGGAGTAGGTGCCCACCGCAACCCCCACCAGAAGGGCGAATGAGAAGTCGTGGATCACGCCGCCGCCCATGATGAACAGGGTAAAAACCACCATCAGGGTGGTCGCGGAGGTGAGCACGGTCCTGGAGAGGGTTTCGTTGATGGAGATGTTGACCACCTCGCTCAGGGGCTTACGGAGCCTGTATTTGGCCAGGTTCTCCCTGATGCGGTCGAAGACGATGATCGTGTCGTTGAGGGAATAGCCCACAATGGTTAGGAGCGCGGCCACGATGGGCAGGGAGAACTCCTTGTTGGACATCGCGAACGCGCCGGTGGTGATGGCCACGTCGTGGACCAGGGCCACCAGCGCGGCCAGCGCGTAGGGGAGGTCGAGGAACCAGCAGAGCGCGAGGGTGATGGCGAGGGCCGCGAAGATGACCGCGGTCATGGACACGCCGAACCCTTCGAGGAGGTAGACCGTGCCGCCCAGGCAGCCCGCGATGGCCGCGGACTTGAGCCATTTCAGCTCGAACCGGCCCGAGATGTATACCGCGATGAGCAACAGGGAGTAGTAGATGGCCAGCATGGCCTTCTCTCTCAGGTCTGCGCCCACCTGGGGCCCCACCATCTCCACCCTTCTCACCTCCACCCTGTTCTGGCCGAAGGAGGTCTCTAGGCTCTCGCGGACCTTGCGGGAGAAGTCGGAGAGCCCCTTGTGGGTGGCTTCGGCCTTGATCAAATACTCGCCCCTGGTGTCGCCGAACTCCTGGACCACGGCTTTGCCCATGCCTAGATGCCTCAGCGCGTCCCGCAGCTTATCGGGCCCCACGGGCTCCTGAAACTTCACCTGGATTACGGTGCCCCCCGCGAAGTCGATCCCCAGGTTGAGGCCGCCCCTCAGAACGAT
>JARFUL010000095.1 GCA_029289015.1 Syntrophobacteria bacterium
CCTTCTTCGGGGTGGTGATAATGCCCCGGGTGGGGAAGTCGGGGCCCTTGATGTAGCGCATGAGCTCACCGGTGGTGGCCTCGGTGTTCCCGATCAGGTACACGAGCCCGTCTATCACCTCGGAGAGGTTGTGGGGCGGAATGGAGGTGGAGATGCCCACCGCTATGCCCGAGGTGCCGTTTATCAGAAGCGCGGGCACCCTGGCAGGCAGCACCGCGGGCTCAACCAGGGAGCCGTCGTAGTTGGGCCTCATATCAACCGGATGGGAGCCGAGGTCTGCCAAAAGCTCCCGGGCGAGGTCCGAGAGCTTGGCCTCGGTGTAGCGCATCGCGGCCGGCGCGTCGCCGTCCAGAGAGCCGAAGTTGCCCTGGCCGTCTATGAGCGGGTACCTCAGGGAGAAGTCCTGGGCCATCCTCACCATGGCCTGGTAGACCGCCTGGTCGCCGTGGGGGTGATACTTTCCTATGACCTCCCCCACCACCCTGGCCGACTTCACGAACCTGGCCGCGGCCTTGGGGCCTATGGTCTCCAGGCCGTAGATGATCCTGCGCTGCACCGGCTTGAGCCCGTCGCGCACGTCAGGCAGGGCCCTCGAGACGATGGTGGAGAGCGCGTAGGACAGGTACCTGTCCTCAAGCTCCCGGTGGAGGCTGACCTCACGGTCGTTCTTGGTCTTGGCCATGCTCAGGTCCTCACCCGATGGTTGCCTCTCTTTCCTCTTTCAAGTTAAACATTATATACACCGGGCCCGCTGATGGTAGTAGTCATAATTCAAAAAAGTCTGACAAAACTCCTTAGCGCGGTGAGGTAGAGGCCCGCGCTCACCTTTTCATCAGGGACGTTGAACGCGGCTTTGAACATCCTGAGATAGGCTCGGATCTGCCCGCGGTACTCCTCTTTTTGCGCGGCGAGGAATCCATCTATGTCTTCGCCAGGCTCGGGCCTCGCGGTCTTGAAGTCCACAAGCCAGTAAACACCATGTTTCAGCGCGATGAAGTCCACCACGCCGGTCCACACCTCCCCCTCTTTCGGCGCGTCCTCCAAGCGGAGCTCCGCTAGCCTCTCCTCGCTCTCGTGGAGGAGCCCCCTGATAAAGTCGTGTTCGAGGCACAGGTGGACCTCCTCGAGAATCCCGGGGGCGACGGCCCCGGCCTCTTCCATTGGCAGACCCTCGGCTATAAGGGCCGCGGCCACCCCATCCGCGCCGGGGAGCTCTTTTCCCTTCACCGCGTCCTCCATGAGCCTGTGGATAATCACCCCCCTGGCCCTGGGCACGGGGGAGAGATCCTCTTCATAGCGGACGCGGGGCTCCTCGTGCTCCTTGAGCCCCGAGGGGGAGACCATCGTGTAGGCCGGGCTTTCCGGCTCGAGGAGGAGCGGGTCCGGGATATCCATTGCCCCGGGCTTTGCCCGCGGGGCAAGGGGCGCGGGGTCCGGGTCTACGAGCAGGGCCAAGCCATGAAGCCGAGGACTGTTCCCCAGCAGCCAGTCCAGGGGCCTTTGGCCCCCAGGGGCGAACCTTGGCATGCGCGCTTCGTCGAGCCTTGCCTTCGCGCTCATAAAGAGCCTCTTTTTGGCCCTGGTGGCCGCGACGTAGAAGACCCTCTTGGCCTCCCCCACCCTTCTCGAGCGTTCCAGTACCTTGACCAGGTCGTAGACCCTGTCCGGCCGGTCGTGGACCCTTCTATCGGAAAGCGCGGCCAGTAGATAGGAGCCGGTGCGGGGCGTGCGGGCCATGAGGAAGGGGTCCGGCTCCCTGGCTCCGCGCCCCGCGGGGTGGTTGTCCAAAAAAGGTATGAACACGTTGTCGAACTCGAGCCCCTTGGCCTTGTGCACCGTCATCATCTGCACCGGCGAGGTGGGGGAAGCGGGGTCCTGGGGTTCGTACGCGCAGTCTTCCAGCACGGCCATGAACCGCACCAGCGTCTCCTCGGGAACCCCGGTCTCCACCTGGCCGAGCAGGGAGAGCGCCTCCCGTATATTGGACACTCCCCGCGCTCCGAACCTGGCCGAGAGCCCGGGGCCGTCCAGGGCCTCCCACAGCGATGAGGCAACCGCGGCCAGCGGCTCCCGGCCGAGCCTCCTCCTGGCCATATCCAGCGCCGCGACAACCCTGTCGAGCCCCTGGATATCCCCGGCCGAGGCCCGGATCTTCCCCTCCCAGGTCGCGGCCTCATTTTGGCTTATCCCAAGGAGCGTTGCCGGGTCGGCCCAGAAGAAGGAGCTCCTCAGTACCCCGGCCGCGGCCAGGTCGTCGTGGGGCCGTACCAGCAGGGTAACGAGATTCATGAACTCCCTCACCTCGGGCCGGCCCAGAAGGGGCATGCCCTCTTCCACCCGGACGGGCACCCGAGCGCGGGTGAGCTTTTCCAGGTACTCGGGAAGGTGGGTCCGGGTGAAGAGGAGAATGCCCACGGTCTCCCCGGGGGTTTCATGGTGAATCCTCGCCACCTCTCCCGCGAGCCACTCCGCCTCCCTCTCCCTCGCGGCGCTCCCGTCGCGATCTGAGAAGAGCGCCGCGACCATCCCTTCGGCCGTGCCCGGGGGAGCGCCCGGCCGGGGCACCGAAGGCCCGAAGGGGACCTCGTCCGCGATCCTGTCCGGCTCTGCCATGACCCCCTCGAAGAGGGAGTTGGTGAACCCTATGAGTCCCGCGGTGGACCGGAAGTTGGTCTCAACCCGAACCTCATCCAGGGGCAGGGTCCCCAGGCCCTCGGTGGGGATGCCCGCCTTGGCCTCGAAGAAGAGCGCGACCTCGGCCTTGCGCCAGCCGTAGATGGACTGCTTGGGGTCCCCCACGAAAAAGACGGTTCTCCCGTCCCCGGGCGAGAAATCCCGGGTAATGAGCCGTATCAGGTCCCACTGGGCCCTGGAGGTGTCCTGGAACTCGTCCACCAGAATGTGCTCTATCCTCGCGTCCAGCCAGAGCGCCGGGTCCGAACCCCCCTCAAGGGCCCTCAGCGCGCCCTGCTCCATGTCCACGAAGTCCATGAACCCCAGCTCCCGGGCCGCTTGGTGGTAAGAGTCGAGGATATGGGCCGCAAGTATCACCAGCTCTTCGAGCGGTCCCCGCTGGGCCGCGGGCTCACCTGGGCCGGGCAGCGTGCTGGTCATGTTGAGGAGCCGGGAGGTCTCCCGGGGAAGAGCCCTTATAAGGACGGCCAGGGAATGGCTCGAAAACCCATTGGGATAGCCGCCCGTTTTGGGCCCGAATCTGGCCCTCGGATCGCCCCCTTTTGTTAAAACGACCTCGCATATGGCCTGCCACCGGGCCAAATCCTCCCAGGCCGCTCCAGGAACTTCCAGCGGAAGCATATCCCCGGCCGGTGCGCCGGTCTCTCTTAAAAAGCCGATGAACTCCCCCCAGGCCGCGCCCAGTTCGCTCGCGGAAAACCTCGCTTTGAGGCTGCTGAGAATCTCGGATACCACCTCATCGAGCAGCCTTACTATTCTCTCCTCCACCCCCTGGCCGCGTCTGCCCTGCTTAGCGAAGGCTATCACGTCGGCCAGCCGGTCCCAGTTGTCCACCAGC
>JARFUL010000096.1 GCA_029289015.1 Syntrophobacteria bacterium
TTCTTCCTGGCCTCTTCCGTGATCTCGGATGGGTCCAACGGTATTACCTCCGTGTCTTTAATGTCGGTCATGGGGTCACCGTCCTAAGCTGCCATGAATAAAAAAAGCGGCGTAAAGTCCAATATGGACACCATTTTAAGCTGAGTGCAGATTATATATGGCCTCGGGGCGAGATGTAAATGGTTTTTTGGGGAGGTGGTGAAAAATTTAACGTTTTCCGGGCCAGGTCGCGGGCCAGCTTCAATTTTAGCTTGCAATATCAGTTTTGAGATGGTATCTTTGGCTTTGTCCGTAAAAATTCCGGTAATTACGTAAAATAGTTCATAGTTTCCATAACACAAACTGATAATTCTCACCGCCCGGCCGCGGGGGCGGCCCCCCCGTAACCCTGAATATATCCCCGGGCGGCCATGTGAAGGAGGAGGCGTATGGCGGTATTCGTCGGTGGAATAATCGCTTTGGTGCTGGGTATCATCGGGCTTGTCGTCTGGTGGGGTCCGTTCTTAAACCTGCTTGCCGGCGGGATCCCCCTGGCCCTCATCATGGGCGGGGTTCTGGCCGCGTATCTTGGCTACGACGAGGTGAAGGAGTCCATGCCCTTCAAGAGGGAAGAGGGCGCCGCCGAGCCGCTGATCGTCTCCTCTCCCGATGAGGCGGAAAAGTACCGCGAAGAGGCCGAGAGGCTCAAGCAAGAGGTGGAGCGCCTCAAGAAGGAAGTGGAGGAGAAGGAAGAGGAGGAGAAGGAAGAGGAGTAAACGCGGCCGCGCGGCCTTCCGGCTAGTAAATCTTTTAACAATCCAAGGGGCTCAGGGCCCCTTTTTTTGTGTCTAAATTGGCCCGGCTCTCAGTGGGCCTGGGACCAGTTGTTTCCGATGCCAACGTCCACCACCAGCGGCACCTTTAGCGCGGCCGCGTCCTCCATCACCTCCTTGGCCAGCCGGGCCGCGTCCTCGGCCGTCGCTTCTTTAACCTCCAAAACCAGCTCGTCGTGCACCTGCATTATCATTCCAAAGCCCGCGCGCAATGCGGCCAGCTCCTCCTCAAGGGTGATCATGGCCCTCTTTATGATGTCTGCGGCAGAGCCCTGGATGGGCGTGTTCACCGCCATCCTCTCCGCGGCCGACCTTGCCATGCGGCTCATGGAGGAGATGTTAGGGAGAAGCCTCCTGCGGCCGAACAGGGTCTGCGCGTAACCCAGGCTCCTAGCAGCGTGCACCGCGTCCTCGAAGTAGGACTTGATGCCGGGGAACCGCATGAAGTAGAGGTCTATGATCTTCTTGGCCTCCTTCATGGAGATCGCGAGCTCGCCGGAGAGCTTCTTGGGCCCCATGCCGTAGATGATGCCGAAGTTTATCACCTTGGCCTTCCTGCGCATCTCCGGGGTGACCCCCCCGGAGGAGACGTGGAACACCCTCTGGGCGGTGGCCTGGTGGACGTCTTCACCTTTCTCGAAGGCACCGAGGAGTACCGGGTCGCCGGAGTAGTGGGCCAGGATCCTAAGCTCGATCTGGGAGTAGTCCGCGGACACGAGCACCGAGCCCTCCTCGGCCACGAAGGCCTCCCGTATCATTCTCCCTTCCTCCGCGCGAACCGGGATGTTCTGGAGGTTGGGATTCGATGAGGAGAGCCTTCCCGTCGCGGTGACCGTCTGGTTGTAGGAGGTGTGGATGCGGCCGGTGGACGGGTTTATAAGCCTGGGCAGCGCGTCCAGGTAGGTAGATTTGAGCTTCGCGAGGGTCCGGTAGTGGATGATCTCCTGGGGCAGCGGGTGGAGCGGCGCGAGCGCGCTCAGGACCCTTATGTCGGTGGAGGGCCCGGTCTTGGTCTTCTTCACCACCGGAAGCTTGAGCTTGTCGAAGAGCACCTCCGCGAGCTGCTTGGGGGAGTTGATGTTGAACTCCACATCCGCGAGCTTGTGGATGAAGGCTTCCGACTCTTTGAGGTGCGCCTCGAAGTCCCGAGAGATGTCGAGGAGCATGCCGGAGTCGACCATCACCCCCCTTTTCTCCATGTTGAAGAGCACCCCTACCAGGCACATCTCCATCTCGGTGAAGAGGGGGGACATGCCGTGGTCCTCGAGCTCCTTCCCAAGCACGGGCATGAGCCTCAGCACCGCGTCCGCGCGCCTGGTTGCCGCGGCTTCCCCCGGCTCGCCCTCGGGGTCTTTGAGGTCTTCGCCGAACCGGGCTTTGACCAGGGCTGAGAGGGAGAGGCCGCCCCCGCCGGGGTCGAGGAGGTACGCGGCCACCTTGGTGTCGAACGCGAAACCGCTAAGCGTTATATCCTGGGCCGCGAGCACGAGCCCGATGGATTTTAGGTCGTGGCCCGCGATGGGTTTTCCGGGGTCTTCGAGAAACCCGGCCAGCTCCGTCCCTATCTCCCCCGAGAGCACCGCGCTCCCCGGCTCAAAGGCCAGGGCCAGCCCTCTCGCTCCCTCCCCCTCGAATACCGGCGCGATGCTCACGATCTTAGGTCCTATCTCTGCCAGAAGCGCGGCAGGGTCGGTCGCGCGCCTCACCTCAACGTCAGCCAGCCGCGCTGCCCGGGCTCCCAGGCCCAGCTCGTCCAGAAGCTTTTTGAGCGCGAGCCTCTCCAGGAACGCGGCCAGCCCCTTGCTTTCGGGCTCCCTGAGGCTAAGACCCTCGAGGCTCAGCTCGATGGGCGCGTCTCTATCGAGGAGAAAGAGCTTCTTGGTGATGAGCGCCAAGTCCGCGCCCTTCTTCATCGCGCTCTTGAACCTGGTGGGCTCTATCTCGTCCGAAGACTCGATGATCCTCTCCAGGGTCCCGAACCGGGCCACAAGCTCCGCGGCCTTCTTGGGGCCTATGCCGGGCACCCCGGGCAGGTTGTCCGAGGAGTCGCCCAACATGCCGAAGAGCTCGGGCAGCGCGGCAGGCCCCACCCCGAACCTGTCCTTTACCGCGGCCTCGTCTATGACCTTGTCCTTGGGCGCGTCCAGCATGGTCACTCCCGGGCCTATGAGCTGCATCAAATCCTTGTCCCCGGACAAGATCACCACGTCGAAGCCCTGGTCCGAGGCCCAGCGGGCCGCGGTCGCGATGAGGTCGTCGGCCTCGTAGCCGGCAAGCTCGAGGGAGGGGATCCCCAGAAGCTCCACCCCCTCCCGGATGAGGGGAAGCTGCACCGCGAGATCCTCGGGCATCCGGTCCCTGGTGGCCTTGTATTCGGGAAAGGACTCGTGGCGGAAGGTGGGGCCCTTGGAGTCGTAGGCCACGGCCAAAAGGGTGGGCCCTTTCTCCCTTATGACCTTTAAAAGGGTGTTTAAGAACCCGAGAACCGCGTTGGTGGGCACGCCGTCGGGCGCCTTGAGCCCCCGGATCCCGTAGAAGGCCCGGTAGATGTACGAGCTTCCGTCAACGAGGTATAAAGTGGTCTTTTCCTTCATGAGGGGGGCTCCCTTTCCGCTACCTAAGATACCAAGGGCCTTCTTTGGGGGCAAACCAAAAGGGGCCACGCGGTCCCCGGGCCGGGCGTATCCGCGGGGGTCAGGGCCAAAAAAAGGGGCCGGTTTTCCCCTGGGAGGCAAAAAAAGATATTGCCCCGGGCCCTGACAACTGATAAAATTTCTTCTTCATAAATCAGGGGCCGTTATGGAGCAGGAAAAGCTAAATAATTTCAAAGAGATGCTTAACGAGCGACTGGAAGAGCTCATCCGGGAGGCCGAAAGGACCATCTCGGACATGACCGGCTCCGAGGATACGTTCCCCGATCCTACTGACCGCGCTTCCCTGGAGGCGGACCGTAACTTCCTTTTGAGGATACGGGACAGGGAGCGAAAGCTGATCATGAAGATCCAGGAGGCCCTGGAGCGGATAGAGAGCGGCACCTTCGGCGTGTGCGAGTCCTGCGGGGAGAAGATCGGGATGAAGAGGCTTGAGGCCAGGCCGGTCACCACGCTGTGCATCGAGTGCAAGCGGGTCCAGGAAGAAGAGGAGAGGATGCGGGGCCTGTAGCTGCCGCGTCCGCACCAGCCAGGATCATCCCCCGGGGTTTCAGCCCCTCGAATCCGTCCTCAGCTGGACGAGGTCCCCAGCCACCACAGGCACCATTTTACCCTGAACATCAACCATAAGCCGTCCGTCTTCGTCAATCTCCTTTGCCAGGCCGACTATGGTTTCGCTCCCTGCAAGCTCCACCCTGACCATCCGGCCCAGGGTGGACGAGAGGTTCCGCCACTCCCCGAGCACCACCTCCCTTTTCTCCAGGTAGAGGAGGTGCGCGCCCGCGCTGAGGTAGACGAGGAGCCTTTCCAGAAGATAGGGGAGACTTGGCCTGGACCCGGTTTCGAGAAGTATGGAGGTCGCGCTCTGGGCGATCTCCGCAGGGAAGGAGTCCTGAAGGCAGTTTACGCCTATGCCGAGGAGAGCGCCGTCCCCGCGCTCCGGGAAGGTCGCGGCCTCGGATAGGATGCCCGAGACCTTTTTGCCGCGAAGAAGCACGTCGTTGGGCCACTTTAAAGAGGGGCTGAGCCCGTGGGAGTCCTTCAGCGCCTTAGCCAGCGCGACCCCGGCCATGATGGGGATGAGGGTCGCGGGGAACCCCGGGCCGAAGGGCCCCAGCACGATGGACATGTAGAGCCCGCCCTCTCTGGAGTGCCAGGACCGGCCCATCCTGCCCCTGCCCCGGGACTGGGACCTGGCCAGGACCACGGTGCCCTCTCTCTTCCCGGCAGCCACGAGCGCGCGGGCGACCTCGTTGGTGGAGCCCACGGTGTGATACACAAAGGCTTCCGCGTCGAACCCGGCCTCTCTGAGGACCCGGGAGGCTTGTTGGGGGGATATCTGAGCCATCTATTACGAAAACCCGGCAAAGATGATGAGGGCCAACAGCTCCGAGACCTCTATCATGGAGCCCAGGAGGTCGCCGGTGATGCCTCCCACCCGGCGCTGGTAGAACAGTACCAGCAAAAGGGAGAGCGCGGTTACGGCCACAAAACCGGCCAGCCCGGCCCGGCCGCCCAAAAGAATGCTCAGAACCAGCGCGACCGCGCCCCCGAGGAGGAGCTCCCTCAAGCCGGTCTTTGCAGAGAAGGCCGCGCCCAGGCCGCTTGTGGCCGCGGGCCTGCCCAAGGAGAGCCCCACCACCGCGGCCCACCTGCCCAGAACGGGAAAGACCAAGACCGGGGTGAAGTACCCCTTGAGCCCGCTGAGGGCCGCGAACTTGACGATGAGCACCAACGCCACCGCACATACCCCGAAGACCCCCACCCGGGAGTCCTTCATTATCTCGAGGGGCAACTTGCCCGAGTGCGCGCCAAAGAGCCCGTCTGCACTGTCCGCTAGGCCGTCCAGGTGGAGGCAGCCGGTAAGCCCGCAGAGAGCCGCGACCACCAGCGCCTCGGGAACGGGGGACGGGAGCACCAGCGCGCTCACCCGGGCCACGGCAAACAACACGGCCCCGAGGAGGAGCCCCACCACGGGGAAGAAGGGGACCGCGCGGGCCGGCTCTCCGGGGGAGAGCTCGCGCAAACCCCCCGCGGGGATGGTGGTGAGGAAAGCCAGGGAGAGGAGAAAGGACTTCAAGGGAACCCCGCTCTATTTGAGGAACACGGGCAGCCCGGCCACGGTGAGCACGGCCCTGTGGACGCTTGCGGCCAGGCGGCGGTTGGTGAACCCAGCGAGGTCCCTGAACGCGCGGGTCGCGGGGTCTGCGGGCACAATGCCCGCGCCCACCTCGT
>JARFUL010000097.1 GCA_029289015.1 Syntrophobacteria bacterium
CGCGGTCAAGGTATGCTTTAGGCACCACAGCGACCCGAGAGAGATCGTCGCGTCCCAGGATCTCACCATCAAGTTCCACTTCCTCTTGGGCCTCACCTCTACCCTCATCATGGCCATCAGGTACTGGCCGGGGTAGCCCGCGTTGAGAATTCTCGCCCTCGACATAGGTGAAGTCAGAATCGGGGTCGCGGTCTCCGACGAGCTGGGGTTTACCGCGCAGCCCCTTGCCACAGTCCCCGCGAAGACCCGTGAGGCCGCGCTTATCGAGATAGCCCGGCTGGTTGCCGAGCAGGCCGCGGGCGAGGTCGTGGTGGGGCTCCCCAAGAGCCTGAGCGGCGGGCTGGGCCCCGCGGGCCACAAGGTGATGGAGTGGGTGAAGGAGCTTGAGGAGAGGCTCAGTGTGCCGGTGAACACCTGGGACGAGCGGTTCACCACCCAGGCGGTGGAGAGGACCCTCATCTCGGCTGACGTGAGCAGGAAGAAGAGAAAGAAGGTTGTGGACAAGCTGGCCGCGGCCTACCTGCTCCAGGGCTACCTCGATTTCAAGGCCGGGAGCGGGTCGTGAGCAGGATCGCGATAAAGACCGGCCTCATCCTTGCCGCCCTCTTTTTGGCCTTTGTGGGTTTTATCAAGTTCAACGCGCTGTGGGTCTTCTACCACACCCCGAAGGACCCCTCGGCTCCCCCCACCACCTTTACGGTCACTCCGGGCTCCACCTTCAGGGAGGTGGCGCGCTCCCTGGGCAAAGAGGGGATCGTCTCCGACCCGGCCCGCCTCACCCTGCTGGGCCGCATCTTCGGCGCACACAAGGAGATAAAAGCCGGGGAGTACCGGATCGGCCCCGCGAACTCCCCGGGGGAGATACTGGCCATCCTCAAAAAGGGCAAGGTCCTCCTCAAGAGGCTCACCGTTTGGGAGGGCGCGAACATCTATGACGTTGCCGATACCCTCAAAACCGAGGGCTTTCCCGCGGCCCGGGGCTTCCTGGCCGCGGCCTTCGACGCGTCCCTGCTGTCGAAGCTCAATGTCCCGGGCTCCTCCGCGGAGGGCTACCTCTTCCCAGAGACCTACCGCTTCCCCAGGACCGAGTCTCCCCAAAAGATCATCCGGGTCATGGTGGGGGAGTTCAAAAAGAGGTTCGCCGAAAAGATAGCCGGCGCGTCCAAGCGGCTCGGGCTGAGCCCCCTTCAGATAGTCACCCTGGCCTCCCTGGTGGAAAAGGAGACCGCGAGCCCCGAGGAGAAGCCCGTAATAGCCGGGGTGTTCATAAACCGGCTGAAGAGGGGGATGCTCCTCCAGTGCGACCCCACGGTGATCTACGGGTTCAGGCTCTTCGGGAAGAGGCTCTATAACAAGCACCTGGAGACGGACCACCCCTACAACACCTACACCAGGCCGTCCCTGCCGCCTGGCCCCATAGCCAACCCCGGCGCCGCGTCCCTGGCCGCGGCCATCTCCCCGGCAAAGGTCAGGTATCTATACTTCGTGTCCAAGGGAAACGGGACCCACCATTTCTCCATAACCATGGCCCAGCACGAGAAAGCGGTGCGGCGCTACCAGCGTTAGCCGCGGCTCTCCCTCCCCCCTGAAAATCGGATCAAAAACACCGCAGAGTGGGAAAAAAACCTTATTTTTTCTTTACTTATAGTCATTTTTGTGTTGACTTTGCGGCAAAGTGGTCATAAAGTGGTCGGAAAGTAGTCACTGAGGCCCTAATCATGCCGCCCAAATTTCGAGGACGTTCATATAATACCATAGACTCCAAAGGTCGCATCCACCTTCCCGCGCGCTTTCGAGATGTGCACAAGGAGCTCGACGAACCGCGGCTTATGATCACCAACGAGATGAGCTGCCTCGCGGTGTATCCCTACCAAGACTGGGAGAAGAAGGAAGCTCAGATCTGGGAGAGGTATGAGCACGAGCAGGATGAGGAGATCCTCGACTACGTCCGGTTCTACCTCTCCGCCGCGGTGGAGGCCCCGCTCGACAAGCAGAGCCGCCTCTTGGTGCCGGTGGAGCTGAGGAACCTGGCCAAGCTCGAGCGGGAGGTGGTGCTCATTGGCATGTTCACCCGTTTCGAGATATGGAGCCGTTCCATCTGGAAAGAGCGCGAGGGCCACATCCGCGACAACTATAAGGAAATCACAAGAAAGGTCTTCTCCAGGAGCTAGGCTGAGATGGCCCTGCACCTTCCGGTAATGGTTCGGGAGGTGGTCTCCCTTTTGAACCCCGGGCCCGGTGATCTCATCGGAGACCTTACCGTGGGCGGGGGAGGACACGCGCACGCGCTGCTCGAAGCCTCCGCGCCCACGGGAAGGCTTCTCGGGCTCGACAGGGACCAGGCCGCGGTGGACGCGGCCCGCGCGAGGCTCAAGAGGTTCTCGGGCAGGGTGACCATCGTAAAGGACCGCTTCTCCAGGATACGGGAGCGGATGGCGGTCCTCAACATCTCGGGATTCGACGGGCTAATACTCGACCTGGGCCTCTCGTCCATCCAGCTCGAGGATCCTGAAAGAGGGTTCAGTTTTCAAAGGCCGGGGCCGCTGGACATGAGGATGGACACCGACACCGAGACCACCGCGGCCCTTTTGGTGAACACCCTGAGCTTAAGGGAGCTGGAAGAACTCATAAGGGAGCTGGGCGAGGAGAGGTTCGCGGGGCGGATCGCGAGGACGCTGGTGGAAAGACGCCCCTTTACCGAGACCACGGCCCTCGCCCGTGCGGTGGCCGACGCGGTTCCGGGCCGAAAACACAGGATACACCCGGCCACAAGGGTCTTCCAGGCGCTGAGGATAGCGGTAAACGACGAGCTGAAAGAGCTGAGCGAGTTTCTTGGCCTGCTGCCCCAGATCCTGAACCCGGGCGGGGTCGCGGCCATCACCTCGTTTCATTCCCTGGAGGACCGGCTGGTAAAGAAGGGTTTTCGCGAGGCCGGGCCCAGGCTGGAGGTGCTGACCAAAAAGGTCCTCAGGCCCCGTGAGGACGAGGTGAGGTCCAACCCCAGGGCCCGCTCCGCCCGCCTGAGGGCAGCCAAGCGGCCGGGCTGAACCAAGGGGGCCGCGAGACCGAAAGGGACTTAACCGCGGGGAAGGTCATGGCAACAAGGGAGACCAAAGCGCGCTCCGGACGCCGGGCCGGACGGGCCTCGGACAACCGGGCGGTGTACACCACGTTCATAATCCTTGCCACGTGGGTGGTGATCTGCTCCGCGGTCTACGTCTGGTGCCAGAAAGAGGTCATAAAGACCGGGTATGAGACCTCCAGGGCCCTGGCGCTCCACAAGAAGCTCCTGAAGGTGAACCGGGCCCTCAAGGTGGAGGTGGCCATGCTCAGCTCTCCGGAGAGGATCGAGCGGCTCGCGAGGGAGGAGCTCGGCATGACCCATCCTACGGTGAAGAGGAAACTTATCCTGAGATGAGCGACAGGGGAAAAAATATACTTATATTCAGGCTGAGGCTCTTCGTCTTTTTGCTCGTGGCCTCATACCTCGCGGTGGGGTACAAGGTCTTCTTCCTCCAGGTGCTCAATGCCCAAGACCTCAAGCTCAAGGCCGCGAAGGAGATCCAGCGGATCCTGAAGCTCAAGCCCGTAAGGGGCACGATCTACGACCGGAACCGCCGGGAGCTTGCGCTCAGTGTGGAGGTGGACTCCGTGTTCGCGCACCCCGCGAAGGTGAACTCACCCGACGCCGCGGCCCGGGTCCTCGCGCCGGTTCTGGAGATGAAAGAGTCGGGGCTCAGGGCCTCCCTCGCGTCCAAGAAACCCTTCGTGTGGCTCAAGAGGTGGGTCTCGCCCAGGGTCTCGGAGCAGGTGACCTCCCTCGAAATTGAGGGGATCCATCTGAAGAGGGAGCCCCGCAGGTTCTATCCCCGCCTCGGGCTCGCGGGGCACCTCATCGGCTTCGTGGGGGTGGACGGCATCGGCCTGGAAGGTCTGGAGAAGGAGTTCGACCAGCTCCTGCGGGGCAAGTCCAAGAACGTGGCCTTCAACAGGGACGCGCGGGGGAAGTTCATCCTCACCGGCGGCCTGCCCCACAGCCCCACCCCCTACGGAAAGAGCCTGGTCCTGACCATAGACGACAGGATCCAGCACATCGCGGAGAGGGAGCTTGCCGAGGGGATCAAGTCCTCGGGCGCGAAGGACGGCTCCGCGGTGGTGATGGACCCGTCCACCGGACAGGTCCTGGCCATTGCCAACTATCCCCCCTTCAACCCCAACGTGTTCAAGTCCATGCGTCCCAGTCGGTGGCGCAACCGCGCGGTCACCGACTACTTCGAGCCCGGCTCCACCGTCAAGGTGTTTCTCGTCGCGGCCGCGCTCGACTCCGGCGCGGTGGGCATCAAGGACCTGATCTACTGCGAAAACGGGTCCTACAGGTTTTTGGACCACGTGATCCACGATGTCCATCCCTACCGGTGGCTCTCCATCGCGGGGGTGGTGAAACACTCCAGCAACATAGGCGCGGCCAAGGTGGCCCAGAAGGTGGGCCCCAAGGCCCTGCACAGGTACCTGTGGGAGTTCGGCTTCGGAACCCCTACGGGGATAGACTTCCCGGGGGAGACCTCGGGGTTGCTCAGGCCCCCGAGGAGGTGGTGGGGCACCGACATAGCCGCGGTGGCCTTCGGCCACTCCTTCGCGGTCTCCAACATCCAGCTCGCGGCCGCGATCTCCACCATCGCCAACGGGGGCGTCGCGTATAAGCCATACCTGGTCAGGGAGATCTTGGGCGAGGACGGAAAGGTGCTGGCCAGAAAGGAGCCCCAGGCCCACGGCCGCGTCATCAGTACCAAGACCGCGCGGTATCTCAACCGCATCCTCATGTCGGTCACCGAGGAAGGCGGCACCGGCAGCCAGGCCGCGGTGCCCGGGTACAAGACCGCGGGAAAGACCGGCACCTCCCGCAAGCTGGACCGCAAGACCGGCACCTACGCGTCGGACAGGCACATGGCCTCCTTTGTGGGCTACGTTCCTGCAAAGGACCCCGCGCTGGTGATCTCGGTGGTGATAAACGACCCCACCGTGGGTTCCCACTACGGCGGTGTCGTGGCCGGTCCGGTCTTCAGGAGGATCGCGGGGCAGGCCCTTCACTACCTCAAGGTTCTGCCCAGGGGGCCGGTGAGGATGGTGAACCTCAAGAAGCGGCCCGTGACCCAGGCCAGCGCCGAGACCGCGCTCAAGCCGGTGCTGGGCGGGCTGGGCGTCCAATGAGGGCCTTGGGCATGGCGCATGAGGAGTCGGCACCTTATTCAGGGGAGAAAGTCATGGGTGAGATGGGGTCCGTCCCCCTTAAGGACCTTCTTAAAGATGTCCCCCACCGGGTGTTGAGCGGAAGCCTGGACATCCCGGTCAGCGGCGTCGCGTATCACTCCAAGCGGGTTATGCCGGGACACCTCTTCGTCGCGCTCAAGGGGCGCGACGCGGACGGGCACGAATTTATCAATGAAGCACTGGCCCACAACGCCTCCGCGGTGGTTCTGGAAAACGTCGTGGAGGTCTCCCAGGGTGCCACGGTGGTCAAGGTGGAAGACTCGAGGCTCGCGCTCTCTTCGATCTCCGCCGAATTTTACGGCCATCCATCTAGGGACCTCACCCTAGTTGGAATCACGGGAACCAACGGCAAGACCACCGTGGCCTACCTGGTGGAGGCCATCTTCAAGGCCCAGGGATACGAGACAGGCGTCCTGGGGACCATAGGGCACAGGTTCTCGGGCAAGACCTTGAACGCGGAAATCACCACCCCGGAGTCCCTGGACCTCCAGCGGATGCTGAGGGAGATGGTGGACGGGGGGGTCACCCACGCGGTGATGGAGGTCTCGTCCCACGCTCTGGACCTGGGCAGGGTGGGGTCCCTGGCCTGTGACGTGGGGGTGTTCACCAACCTCTCCCGCGACCACCTGGACTACCACCGGGACATGGCCAGCTACTTTGCCGCGAAGAAGAGCTTCTTCACCGGGTTTATCGCGTCCCAGCGGGGCGAAAAGAGGCCCCGCGCGGTGCTCTTTTTGGACGACCCGGGCATCAGGGGGATCGCGTCCGAGATCAGCTACCCGTGCCTCACCTTCGGGTTCAACGGGTCCTCGGACATCTCCCTAGTGAGCGCAGACGTGACCCTCATGGGCTCCAGGGCCAGGGTAAAGACCCCCGCGGGCACAATGGAGCTCAACACGCCGCTTCTGGGGAAGGTGAATCTTTTGAACCACCTGGCCGCGGCCGGAGTGGGGCTGGCCCTGGGAATAGACCTGGGGACCGTAGAGCGGGGGCTCAACTCCCTTGGCGGGGTGCCGGGCCGCCTCGAAAGAGTTAATGGCGATGCCGGGCCCTTCGTGCTGGTGGACTACGCGCACACCCCCGACGGTCTTGAGAACGTGCTCATGTCCCTCAGGTCGCTTGCGCCGGGCAAGCTGATCTGCGTGTTCGGGTGCGGCGGCGACCGGGACCGGGGAAAGAGGCCCGAGATGGGCCGCGCGGCCGCCCGGCTCGCGGACCTCACCATAGTCACCTCGGACAACCCCCGCTCCGAGGACCCCCTCAGGATAATCGAGGAGATCGAAGAGGGGATACGGCCCCTGGGCATGGCCAGGATCTTGCCCGCGCCCAATCTCGGCATGGCGGTGCGCAGGGCCTATGC
>JARFUL010000098.1 GCA_029289015.1 Syntrophobacteria bacterium
CTTCTGGCTATCCTGCCGGCCTGCCTGGCAGTGAGATGATAGGTGAGCCTGGCCTTGTCCTCGTCCTGGGTTAAGAAGTAGGCCTCCAGGTACATTATGTCCGCGTCCCGCGCCAGCTCCACCAGCTTGATCACGTTCTCCTCGGTGTAGGCCAGGTCCGCCGCGTAGGCCACCTTTATGCCGTCGCTCACCGCGATGAGCTCCTGCTTGAGCCTTATGAGGGGGACCTCCATCGAGGTGCCGTCGTCATACTCCGCGTTCATGGGGAAGTCGTCCGGCAGCTCCGCTAAAACCGCCTCCCGGAGCACGGTGAGCCACGGGCCCTGGCGGTAGCCCAGCCTCAGGAGCTCGCTCTTCTTTATGTTCACGTGGTAGCGCTCCTCAAAGCTGAAGGCCAGGGACGGTATCTGGTGGCTGAGCTGGGCCGCGCGCACCACGAAGGAGGGCTCCTCCACGATCGCGCCCTCCTTCACCGGGGTCTCCCGCTTCTGCGCGGGCGCAAACATCTCCTTGCAGGGCAGGAAGGTGGACGAGACCGTGCCGCTCTCGAGCTCGTGGACCATGAGGCTGAGGTTGTAGAAGTAGTTGTCCACCAGGTTCCAGGTGTAGCCCCTGAGCTTGCCCATGACGTTCTCGGTGATGCCGCTGGGCCCCAGGACGTTGAGGGTCTGCTCCCTGCCCAGGGAGACCCGAAGGAGCCGGTCGAAACCCATGAAGTGGTCCATGTGGGTGTGGGTCACGAACACGTGGCTCACCTTGTGGAGCTCCTTGGTGGAAAGGGGCGTGAGGTCCCCGATATCGAAGAGCATGGCCCTTCTCTCGTGGTTGAAGTCGAGGAAGAGCGCGGGGTCGCCGGTAGGCCTGTTCACCAGCCTGTGCCTGAATATGGGACGCATCGCGCGAAAGGACCCCCCTTGATTCAAGAAAAGGTTTTACCTCTCTCCCCCAGGATATAGAATTGCCCCAGGGAGGAGAATATGAGCCAAACGATAGTCTTCGAAGTTGAAGGCATGGGTGTCAGGCACGGCTTCGTGTGAACCGGCTGAACCGATGCGGTTGTGGGAGCCCTGGAGGGGCTCGACGGGGTCGAAGAGGTAAGGTTTGTTGAACAGTCCATAACCTTTAGGGTCGAGATAGATCAGTCCCGCACAGACGCCGGCGTGCTGGCGCAGAGGATAGAGGAGCTGGGCAGAAGCGAGGGCAGGCCCTACCGGATGAGGCTTGTGCCCTGATCTTTTGGCAAAGGGAAAAAATCAATAGAGGCCTGCACCAAGTCGGGGACGGGTGCAGGGTTCAGGTCTGCGGCCTCAGCCGACAATGGCCTTCGTCAGGAGCAGGGTAACGAAGAACTCCAGGCTGAAGAGGAACATGTAGAGAATGTACTTACCGAGGGAGAAGTCCTCGATTATCTTATTCGCCCCAACAAGACACTTGGCACCACCAAAGTCCCAGCCCACGCGCGCCTCCTTTTCATTCAACCGGTCCAGGTGAAGGTGAATTATACCAGCGGACGGGGTTGTCAAGCAACATTTTTCACCCAATTTTTAAGGTTTCGAGATCCCGAGGACTTCGGCC
>JARFUL010000099.1 GCA_029289015.1 Syntrophobacteria bacterium
GTGGGTGACGAACCTCCTGATCAGCCGGTCGTCGTCAACCACCGCTATCCGCAAGTTGCGCATCCCGGACTTCCTTGTGCAGGATAAATCTGTACCTTTCTTGTGTATTACTAGATATTAAAGACGAATAATGCAAGTAGATATTTAACTGCGGAAATAATCTTACTTTAATGACTAACTTTATCCTCGATATATCTGTTATCCATCCTAAGACAAAGGAAAAATATCGCAGGCTGTCTTGACGGACCCCAGACACGGGCATACGAGGGGCCGCGGCAGGAGCAGACCCGCGGGCAATCTCTTCGGCCCGCGCGCTAAACCCTGGATTGGCCCGGGCCCGCGGGGTTATAATCACCTTGTATCCAAGAAAGGGACGCGCAATTGTATCTCGCCAGGAAAAGGGTCGCAGGCCTAGACAGCTACGTTATCTGCGAGTCTTACCCGGACGGGGACCTGATGAGGAGCAGGGAGCTCTTCAACCTGGGCCCGGACCCGTCCCGCTACGTGATCTACACGGGCAGGATCGGCTATTACCTGGACGACGAGGTCACGGAAGGTGTTCGCGCGAGCGGCGCAGACCCGGACCCCGACCTCCTGGAAGACCTGTTCTGGCCCTTTCTCAAGCCCAGGCTCAAGGAGGTCATCAGCCGGTTCGCGGGGAGAAAGAGGTCCCCGGGCAGGCTCGCGGGCCTCACGGGGGAGGAGATGGAGGAGGGCAGAGCCCGGGTCCACCATTTCGACAAGCTGAGGCTCTTCTACCTGAGATACGGCTACCCGCCCCCCCGCTCCGTTCCCCATAAGGCCTTAAAGTGCTTCAACCTCTGCCTGCTGAGGTCCCGGGACGAGATAGAGCACCGCATAATGGCCCTTGAGGGACGGATGCCTCCCCGGGAGTACAAGGGCTACGTGTTCAGCTCCTTCGACCTCTTCAGGTTCTTTCCCGGCCACCTGGCCCGCCTGGCCCCCGCGGCCCTCGACCCGGTGGAGTGCGACGATCACTTTATGGAGGAGCTCTGCCGCCTCAACTCGGACGCCGCGTTCTTCGAGGGGCGGGACCTGCCCACCGGCCTCAGCGCATATCTCAGGAGATACGCGATCATGTATTTCGACTACGAGTTCCCCGGGTTCTCCCCCATGGACAGCTACATCCGCGACTTCATGAACCGCCGGCGGGCCTACAGGCCGCCCAAAAAGAGGAAGCGGGGGGACCTTTCGTCCGCGCTCGGGGTCTTCGGGCTCACCAGGGAGCAGTTCAGCGCCGCGGCCCAGGTCGAGATCACGAAGATCTTCCGCAAAAAGGCCCTCAAGCTCCACCCGGACAGGGGCGGCGAGCACGAGGAGTTCGTGGGCCTGTCCGAGGCCTATGAGCTTTTAATGGAGCTCAAGGAGTCCTAGCGCCTGCCGCCGGACACCCTGGACGTGATCCTCGAGAACGTGGAGCGGGAGCTCATCATGGACGCGCTCAAGTCCTCCCGGGGCAACAAGGCCAAGGCCGCCAGGTCGCTGGGCATCTCGGAGCGCATCATGGGGCTCAGGGTGAAGAGTTACAAAATAGACCCCTCGCGGTTCCGCTCCCCAGGCTAGCTAGTCCCCCGTCTTTCCGGGGGCTACTCTCCCCGGAGCTCCCCCTTGAGGGTAAAGACCAAAAACGCCTCCGCGATGGATCTCGGCAGGCCGGGCCCCAGCCGCTCTTCGATGGTGCTTAGCTGGTCCTGCACCTGCCTAACGGGCTCGAGGGATATCTTCACCGCCCCCTTGAAGGACTCGCTTTCCGGGTCGCACCAGTGGGCCGGGGTGGTCGCGAAGTGGGACCGGCAGACCAGGGGCCTTACGGGGTAGATGGCGCACAGCCCCCTCTTGTGGTCCAGGAAGGGGCAGTGGGACTCCCTGGCGAACTGGGTGAGCGCGGCCTCCTCGTCACCGGTGTTCCTGATGACCCGGTTCCAAAGCTCCGCCGCGTCGAGGGCCCTCTTGATGGCCTTGTTGAGCATCCCCGCGCGAGTCAAATGCTGGTGCGCGGCCACAACCTCAAGGTGCATGACCCCGGTGGGCATGTTTCTGCAGCACCACGAGCAGCCGGGGGTGCAGGAGATGTTGAACCCCCTCTTTCTCAGCCGCCCGGTCTCGTACTTCAGGTACTCGTCGTAGATCCGGTTGACCTTCTCCCACATCCCCAGCACTTCCGGGAGGATGGAGCGCGGCCTGTTGCGGCCCGGTGCTCCTATGAGGTGGGCCATATCTTGGACACTAGCCAGCATGCGGTCCATGAAGGAGCTCGAGACCCGGTCAGGGGGCTGGGTGAAGGGGGACCCTTTGGGGGTTTCTTTCATGAAACGCCTTTTTGGATAAGATATTTGTCCCTAAGTCGCGGGAAAGCTCTCTTGGGGTTCAATTTTCGACCAAAGCCCCTCATAAAAACCCGAAGAGAGCCCCGGCACGGCCCGCGGATCAGCCCCCGAAGAGGAGCTCCGAGAGCCTGGCGGGGTCGCCGGTTTCGAGGGCCTCGCTCAGCTCCCTCAACTTCAGCCTGAAGAGCCCCAGAATCTCCCTGTTGGTCTCCCGGCCGGCCCAGAGCGTATCCAGCACGGCCTGCCGCGTCGCGTCGGGCACGCGGGGGAGGTCTTTGAGCCCATGACCGAAGAGGGGGTCCGGGTCCTTCAAATGGCCCTTTACCATCTCGGTGGTGCGGAAGAGGGTCTGGAGCACCATCACGGGAAGCTCGTTCAAGAGGGAGAAGACCCTGTCGTGCATCTGCGCGTCCATGACCAGGAGCTCGCACCCCAGGGCCTCCCACAGCGCCCTGGCCTCCTCCACGGCCTCCTTGGACGCGCCGGGAAACGGCACCAGCACGCACACCGCGTCCCTAAAGAGCCCGGGGATCGCGTTTTCGAAGCCCCCCAGGCTGGTCTCCACCACCGGGTGGGCGCCCACAAAAGAGACGCGCGCGGAGCCCAGGGAGCCGGCAGCCTCCACCACGGGTCCCTTTACGGGAAAGGTGTCCATGATTAGACACCCCTCGGCCGCGCCTTCGGCCAGGGGCGCGAAGAGTTCCTTCACCTGGGAGACGGGAACAGCGAGAACAACGAGGTCGGCTCCGGGGAGCGCGTCCTTCAGGTCCGCGGTCTGAAAGTCGGTGATCCCGAGGTGGAAGACCTTCTTCAGGGTTACTTCGTCGGTGTCCACCGCGCCGAGCTCGCGGGCAAGGCCGTACTTTTTCAGGGCCATCGCGATGGAGCCGCCCAGCCTTCCCATGCCCACCACTACAGCCTTCTTGAATATCTCAGCCATCCAAACCTCCTTTAAGGCGAGAATATCACACCACAACTTCCGCGGTCAAACCCCCTCAAAAGTAAAGGGCCGACCCCGAAAGGGGGCCGGCCCGGTCTGTCCGGTTATTTTACTTTAGGCCCAGAACCTGAGAAGTATGGGCGCGATGACGAGGGAGACCACAGCGACCAGCTTCATCAGGATGTTCATGGACGGGCCGGAGGTGTCCTTGAAGGGGTCACCCACGGTGTCGCCGATAACCGCGGCCTTGTGAGCGTCGGAGCCCTTGCCTCCCATGTGGCCCGCTTCGATGTACTTCTTCGCGTTGTCCCACGCGCCGCCGCCGTTGGCCATGAAGAGGCCGAGGCACAGGCCGGTCACGGTGACCCCCATCAGGGTGCCGCCCAGGGCCTCCTTGCCCAGGCCGAAGCCCACTATAACGGGGGTGAGCACGCCCACCAGGCCCGGAAGCACCATGGACTTGAGCGCGGAGACTGTGCAGATCTCAACGCAGATCTCGGGCTCGGGCTTGCCCGTACCCTCGAGGAGGCCGGGGATCTCCCTGAACTGGCGCCTGATCTCCTCCACCATCTGCATCGCGGCCTTGCCCACGCCGGTCATGGTGAACGCGGCCACGAGGAACGGAACGATGCCGCCCACGAACGCGCCGATGATCACATTGGGATTGGTGATGGAGATATCCTTGAGCCCCACGGCCTGGGTGTAAGCCACGAAGAGCGCCAGCGCGGTGAGCGCGGCGGAGCCCACCGCGAACCCCTTGCCTATCGCGGCGGTGGTGTTGCCCAGCGCGTCCAGGTGGTCGGTGATAGCCCTGGTCTCGGGGCCGAGGCCCGCCATCTCGGAGATGCCGCCCGCGTTGTCCGCGATGGGGCCGTATGCGTCAACGGTCATGGTCGCGCCCACGGTGGCCAGCATGCCCACAGCAGAGATGCCGATGCCGTAGACGCCCGCGGTCTTGTACGCGATGAAGGTGGCCGCGCAGATGCCCAGAACCGGAAGCGCGACGGACTCCATGCCCACGGCCAGCCCGTCGATCACTGTGGTCGCGGGGCCGGTCAGCGCAGCCTCGGCTATCCTCTTAACCGGCGCGGCGGAGGTGTAGTACTCGGCCAAAAGACCGATCACTATACCGCAGATAAGGCCGGATACGATGGCGTAGACTATGCCGGCGGGAAGGCCCAGGTTCTTGTTGAGGAAGTAAGTAAGCACAACGAAGAGAATGGCCGCGACAAAGGTGGTGTACCTCAGCGCCGCCTGGGGGCTGATGCTCTGGAATATCTTGATGGAGAACACCCCCGGGATCGAGGCCACGAGGCCCACCATCGCGGTGAGAAGGGGCATGGCCATGTACGCGGCTCTGAGGCCCTCCTTCTCCGCGGGGAGAGCCATGGTCGCGGCGATCGCGATGGTCGCGATGATCGCGCCGCAGTAGGACTCGAAGATGTCCGCGCCCATGCCCGCGATGTCGCCCACGTTGTCGCCCACGTTGTCAGCGATAACGCCGGGGTTCCTGGGGTCGTCCTCGGGGATGCCGGCCTCCACCTTGCCCACCAGGTCGGCGCCCACGTCCGCGGCCTTGGTGTAGATGCCGCCGCCCATGCGCGCGAATAGCGCTATGGAGGAGGCCCCCATCGCGAAGCCGTTTATCTGGTTGGCCGTGGCCGGGTCGTTGCAGTAGTAGTAGTAGAAGATGCCGATGCCGATAAGGCCCAACGCGCCCACGGAAATACCCATGACGGACCCTGAGAAGTAGCTTATGTTCAGAGCCTCGGCCATTCCCTCCTTGTTGGCCGCGTTCGCGGTGCGGGAGTTGCCTCTCGTGGCCGCGGTCATGCCGAAGAACCCGGCGAACATGGAGCAGCACGCGCCCACGATGTAGGCCACGCCGGTCTGCCAGTTGATCCCGTAGGTCAAGAGGCCGAAGACCACCAGCGCGAAGATGGAGAGCACCTGGTACTCCTTCTTTAGGAAGACCATCGCGCCCGCGTGGATCATCTCCTCCAGCTCCTGCATCTTCTCATTCCCGTTGGGGAATGATTTCACGTACCCGTAAATCAGGACGGCGAGCAGCATGCCGCCAAGCCCCAGGAACGGGGCATAAACAGTCCACGATGTCATAACCCTCCTCCTTTAGATTGTGCTTTTAGTAACAAGTTAACTCCGAAAAAAAACGCTCTTTAATCTCAAAATTGAGCCCATGAGGGAGAGTTTACCAGATTCATGGCATTTTCCAAACCCTCTTTTAACCAAATTATCACCGCCTCGGCACCGAGGCCTATGTATTGGTCCAACCCGACCTTTTGGCCCGGGTAAAATGAAGAGAGAACAAACTCCTCGGGGTCCTCTCCCCTCTGCGCGCGACCTATCCCCATCTTCACGCGGGGAAACATCTCGGTCTGGAGCTTCTCTATCACCGAAGCGACCCCCCGGTGACCTCCGGAGCCGCCGTGCCGCACCATCTTCAGCGAGCCCATGTCAAGGTCGAGGTCGTCGTGAACCACCAGGAGCCTTTCCACATCGGAGCCTATGTACCGCTCCGCAAGGACCCGGACAGCATCGCCGCTCGAGTTCATGTAGGTCTCGGGCTTGGCCAAGACGTAGGGAAAAGCCGCGCTCTCTACCTCGGCCACCACGCTCTTGCCGGGCCCGGGCCGAAACCCTGACCGGGCCTCT
>JARFUL010000100.1 GCA_029289015.1 Syntrophobacteria bacterium
CAAGCCAGCCCGCGCCGATGAGGACCAGGCCTGCGGATAAAAGAAGCAGGGAAAAGCCTATGGAGTTTATACCGCCCATCGTGCCTCCCACATATCCGGCTCCCTTAGTTTGAGCCCGCTCAATCCTTCAGGGTGAAGTAGAATGTCGCGCCCTTTCCCACCTCTCCCTCCGCGTGGTCGGACGCGTCCAGGGGGGTGGAGCTCAAAATCACGTCGATGATCTCACCGTCCTTGCGCTGCCAGCGGGTCTCCACGGTTCAGGTTCCCATTTCAGCTATCTTAGCGTACTTCTCCCCTCCCACATACTCATAATCCTCGTCGCTCGGGTAGAGCATCCTCGCGCTTTTGCCCACCAGTTCATCCCTTGTGTAGCCCAGCATCTCGCACAGCCGGTCGGAGGGCCTGACCACGAACTCCTCGAACTCGTCCCCCTTCGATTTCTCTTCATCCCTCATTTTTCCGCTCCAAAGGGTTCTGGTGGGGCCGTTCCCCGCACACCCTGCCCTGTTCCGGGGCGGCTCCATAAAAATGATCTGAGCAAAGATGGGAGAGCGATAAAAACCCTAACTGGAAAAGAAGACGCCCCTTTAGGCTATCATTGAGCTCAAAGCATTGTAAAGCCCATAACCATGGGTAAAGATAGGCGTTGTGTTCTCTTTGATTGTCCAGGTTCAGCTATTATTATGGTAAGAGAAGGACAACCATGGATAGACACCCCTTGAGCCGGGCAATGAACCAAGGGGTTGGGAACTTGGCGGCCCGGCCCGCGGGCGCTAAGGAGGGGTCATGGAAGCCTTTGAGCTGTCCCGCATAGCCAGGCGCAACGAGGAGTTGTGCCGGGAGTGCGGCACGTGCCGGGAGATCGTGGCCTGCCCCGGCCGGGGCGAGGTGTGCATCGGGTGCGGGGCCTGCTTCCTTGCGTGCCCCTACCAGGCCATTGAGCTGAAGGACCGGGAGAGCGTCCGGGAGGTGACGGTCCACGTAGACGGCAGGGTTTGCGAGGTCCCCGGCAGGGTCTCGGTGAGGGAGGCCCTCGACATTCTGGGGCTCGCGGAAGTCCACCCGCCAGGTGCTAAGGGGATCTTCGCGCCCTGCCGCGTGGGCGCGTGCCTGAGCTGCACAGTGGAGATCAATGGAGCTTTAAGGCCCGCGTGCATCACCGAGGCGGAACACGGGATGCGGATACGCACCACCCGGCCCGAAGACCTTACTCCGCTCAGGCTGGTGGACGGTTTCATGGGGCACACCGTGGGCGGCGTGGGCACGCCCTGGGACCTCAAGGGCAGGGGCTACATAGAGGTGGCCTGCTTTGCGGGGGGCTGCAACTTCAGGTGCCCCCAGTGCCAGAACTGGACCACCACCTACGGGGGCAGGGGCGTGCCGAAGAGTCCCGGGGACGCGGCCCGAAGACTCACCCTTGCCAGGGAGAGGTACGGGGTGGACCGCATGGCCATCTCCGGGGGAGAGTGCACCCTCAACAGGGGGTGGCTGATAGAGTATCTGAGGGAGTTAAAGAGCCTGAACCCGGATGAGCGCGCGCGGCTCCACGTGGACACCAACGGCTCGCTCCTCACGCCCGATTACATCGACGAGCTGGTCAGCGCGGGCATGACGGACATAGGGATAGACCTAAAATCCGTGGAGGTTGAGACCTTCACCCGGATCACCGGTGTGGAGGATGCCGCGCTTGCCCGGCGATACCTTGAGACCGCGTGGGACGCGGTGCGCTACATATCGGACAGGTACGCAAAGAGAGTGTTCCTGGGCGTGGGCATCCCCTACAACCCTGAGTTCGTCTCCCTCGAAGAGATGGCAGACTCCGGAGCGATGCTTGCGGCCATAGACCCCGGGGTGCAGGTGTGCGTGCTCGACTACAGGGGAGAATTCCGAAGAAGGATTAGAAGGCCTTCGCCGATGGAGATGGCCAGGGTGGGGAGAGTGCTCAAGGATGCCGGGCTCAACACGGTGCTTTGCCAGACCGCGCGCGGCCACATCAAGATTTGACCGGCTCCGGCATGATTCACCCGTTAAATCCCGGGCCGTTTACGGTATACCTCATCCATAAATGAAGGGTCTTCGACCCTGGAGCCAAGCGAGGAAAACCCGATGGAAATCGATGATCTCTACGAAATGCTGCCGGACTTTGAATGCACGCCCGGATGCATCGAGTGCTGCCTGAGCTTCGGGGTGCCCTCCAGGACCCCGGTGGAGGATGAGCGCATAAAGAGGTTCTTGGCTGAAAACGGCATGGAGCAGCCCCGGGCCCGGGGCACCACCTGCCCCTACGTTACGGAGGAGGGGTGCTCCATCTACCCGGTGCGGTCGCTGATATGCCGGTTGTACGGCACCTCTGAGAACTACAGGTGCGTGATGGGCGTGGCGCCGCTTCAGTACCTCGACCCGGATGAAGAGGAGTACATATTTCACGTCTACCGCACTGAATTCCTATAAGTATTTCAGGGCTTCAGTCTCCAAAATAGAAAGACTTCCTGCGCGCTGAGGGCGCGGCAAAAGGCCCGACCCTGGCTCTATCCGGGCCTTATTTGGGTGGCCGGTCCTGGCGGTGCTTACTTGCCGAAGGCCCTGTGCATCATGCCAAGCCCGGACAGGCTCGCGCCGTGGAAGAGCGCGTTGTAGATGTCCGAGTCGGTCCAGCCCAGCTCCCTCAGCGGCTCCAGGTCCCTGGCGGACACGTCGTCCGGACTCCTCAGCGCGCTCACCACAAAGAGAAACATGGCCTTGTCCTTCTCGTCCAGCTTCGCGCTCTCAGGGTTGTTCACCAGGGCCGCGGCTTCGTCTTCGCTCAGCCCCCAGGCAATCAGCAGGTTGAAGTTGAAATCGTTGCAGTAGGTATAATCGAATTCAACCGCGGCCAGGTACCTGATGTAGGCCATCAGGTTCCAGCCCAGGTTGGGATGATCACTGTAGTACCTGATCAGCGAGCCCTGAACCTCACACGCGAGCCCCGGGCTCGCGCTCATCACCAAAAGAGGCTCCGGCACCCCTATCTCCTCGGGGAACATGTCGTAGGTCTCCTTGAGTTTGCCCTGGGCATTTTCCGGCAGCACCATGCTTAACAGAGACATCATCTTTCCTCCTTGAGTGGTTGACTGGCTTCGATTCTTGGGACCCCACCGTTACATTAGACCGGTCTACTATCCGGCATGCAAAAAGAGAGAGGGGGCTAGCCCAAGAGGGACTCAAAA
>JARFUL010000101.1 GCA_029289015.1 Syntrophobacteria bacterium
CGCGAAGGACAGAAGACTCGCGGGCAAGACCGCGCCCGCGAGGGGGCTCTTCCTCGTTAAGGTCAACTACTGATTCAGGCTGCCTATGGCCGCGCAATCCATTGCGGGCAAACCCTTTTTCTGCTCCTTCAGCGGGGGCAAAGACTCCTGCCTCGCGCTCTACCACGCGCTCAAAGAGGGGGGCAGGCCCGGGTATCTATTCACCATGCTCACCGAGGACGGCGAGAGGTCCCGGTCCCACGGCCTTCCCCTGTCGCTCATACGCCAGCAGTCAGACGCGCTGGCCATCCCCCTCATCACCAGGTCCGCGTCGTGGCGGGGCTATGAGGAGGCCTTTGTCTCGGCCCTTTTCGAGCTGCGGGAAGCCGGGGTTGACACGGGGGTATTCGGGGACATTGACATTGAGGACCACCGGGCCTGGTGCCGGCGGGTATGCTCCGACGCGGGCATGCTCGCGTTTCACCCGCTGTGGAAGAGGGAGCGGAGCGCGCTGCTAGAGGAGTTCATCCGGCTCGGGTTCAGCGCGACGATCATCGCGGTGAAAGATGGCACTTTGGACACGGATTTTCTCGGCCAGAGACTCGATTCGCGCACAATCAAAGAGATGGGGCACGCGGGGGTGGACGCGTCGGGGGAGCTGGGGGAGTACCATACCGTGGTCACCGGCGGGCCCATCTTCTCCCGCGCGATCGAACTTAGGGCCAGGGGAAAGGTCCTCCGGGACGGCTACTGGTTCCTCGATGTGTCCGGGACCTTGGCATAAACGCGGGAACTGCGGGCCGGGCCGGTGTAAGGCGTTTAATCCCCGGGATATTGGACACAAATGGCCAAGAGAGAGAAAAGCCCCTGGAACCTTATTTTGGTCCCCCTCACCATCCTCGGCGCGGCCGCGGCCTGGGCCTTTTGAATCAGCTTGACTGGTCCCCCCCCGGCCACTAGCCTAAAGGTTCGGCTTTTTTCTTTAATGTTTATATTAATGCCGTACCGACCCAGGAGGATATGCGATGAAGATATCCCGGCTGCTCGATGTTATCCAGCCCTCGGCCACCCTCTCCATAAACGCCAAGGCCAAGGAGCTCATAGCCCAGGGGATCAAGGTGATAAACTTCGCGGTGGGGGAGCCGGACTTCAACACCCCGGCCCACATCTGCGCCGCGGCCAAGGCCGCGATCGACGAGGGGTTCCACCGCTACACCGCGGTGCCCGGCATCCCGGAGCTCAGGTCTGCGGTGGCCCAGAGGATCGAGGAGGACTACGGCCTGGCCTACTCCCCGGAGGAGACGGTGGTCTCCACCGGAGGCAAGCACACCCTGTATAACCTGGCGCTCGCGCTCTTCGAGCCCGGGGACGAGGTCATCGTGCCCGCGCCCTACTGGGTCTCCTACCCGGACATCCTGGCCCTCGCGGGAGCAAAGTCGGTGGTGGTGCCCACCCTTGAGGCCGAAGGGTTCAAGCTCACCCGGGCCCAGCTCGAGGACGCGCTCACGGACAAGACAAGGGGGATCATTCTAAACTCCCCGTCCAACCCCACCGGGTCGGTCTACACCAAGGGGGAGCTGGAAGCCCTGGCCGAGACCGTTGTACAAAACGACCTCATCGTGATCTCCGACGACGTGTACTACCGCCTCATCTACGACGGCCTCGAGTTCGCGTGCCTCGCGCAGCTAGGCCCCGAGCTCAAGAAGAGGACCGTCATCGCGAGCGCGGTCTCCAAGACCTACGCGATGACCGGCTGGCGCATAGGCTACATGCTGGGCCCCGAGAACGTGGCCAAAGCGGTCTCCAAGCTCCAGTCCCAGTCCACCTCCAACACCTGCTCCATCGCGCAAAAGGCCGCGCTGGCCGCGCTCACGGGCCCCCAGGAAACGGTGGGCGTGATGGCCGCGGAGTTCGACAAACGCAGGCTCTTCGTAATAGACAGGATCAACGAGATAGAGGGAATGAGCCTCCCCAGGCCCCAGGGCGCGTTCTACGCGTTCCCCAACGTGTCGGCCTACTACGGCAAAAGCACCGGCCAAGGGGTCATCACCGGCTCCATAGACATGGCCCAGTATTTGATGGAGGACGCGCACGTGGCCGTGGTGCCGGGGGAGCCCTTTGGGGAGGACACCTGCATACGGCTCAGCTTCGCCGCGTCCATGGAGATGCTGACCGAGGCCCTGGACAGGATCGAGGCGAGCCTTGAGAAGCTGGCCTAGCGCTGCGATTCAGGCCAACTTGCCTCTTCTCATTAGCAAAAGGCCGCCCACCAGCCCCGCGGCCACCATCGCGAGGCAGAGCAGTTGGCCCGTGGTCAGGAGCCCGAAGAGGAGCCCTATGTGGGAGTCCGGCTCCCGGGCGAACTCCACGAAGAACCTGAAACTCCCGTAGAGGCCGAGGAAGAGAAAGATCATCGCGCCCCTTGGCCAGCCCCTGTCTTTCAGGAGCCACAGCATGATAAAGAGCACCGGGCCTTCGAGCATGGCCTCGTAGAGCTGGGAGGGGTGCCTGGGAAGGGGGCCCGCACCGGGAAAGACCATGCCCCAGGGGAGATCCGTGACCCGGCCGTAGAGCTCCCCGTTGATGAAGTTGCCCACCCTGCCCAAAAAGAGCCCCACCGGCGCGGTCACGGTGATGAGGTCTGCTAGGAGCAGGGCCGAGATTTTGCGCCTCAGCGCGAAGATCCAGCCCGCGGCCACGCACCCGATGAGCCCGCCGTGGAAGGACATGCCCCCGTGCCACACCGCGATTATCTCGATGGGGTGGCTCAGGTAGTAGCCCAGGTTCATCCACTGGTAGAAGAGAACGTAGAAGAGCCTCGCGCCCACCACCAGCCCCACCACCAGGTAGAAGTACAGATCCTGGAGAACCTCGCCCCCTATGTTGTTCTCCCTGGCCTTTTTCTGGATCTTCACCAGGAGGTAGGAGGCCACGAACCCAAGCACGTACATCAGCCCGTACCACCGTATCTTCAGCGGCCCTAGCTCAACTATGGTGGGGTCAATTTGGGGGAACTTCATATAAAATATCGCCTCGGCCTTTCTAAAAAGGGGCAAAAACGGATGATATCAGGCCCCCTTGGGCCCGGCAAACCCTTTTGGAGGGACCCGAAGGATATAAAATGCACCCCGGGGGGATGCTAAAGCGGCCCCGGGGTATTATATTATATAAAGATAGCTGCAAGTGGCCCAAAAATAGATATTGTGCTATTGTCCCATATTAATTATGGTTATGGGAATCCAAAGGAGGACTTTAGATATGGAAGACAAGGTAAAAGAGGCTCTGGAACAGATCCGCCCCTTTCTGCAGAGGGACGGCGGCGACATAGAGCTGGTGGAGATCGACGGCGGGGTGGTCAAGGTGAGGCTCACCGGCGCGTGCCACGGCTGCCCCATGTCCCAGGTGACCCTGAAGAACGGGGTGGAGCGCGCGGTCAAGTCCATGGTGCCTGAAGTCACCTCGGTGGAATCCGTATAAAAAAAGGGGGCGGCCCCAGTCAGTCTGGGACGCCCTCTTCCTTTTTTTGCGCGATCAGTCCCCGTTGATAAGGCCCCCCAGAACCCCGAGCACCGACCCTTCGCCTTTGGCCGAGGAGCCGGTGGCCTTGGGCATCGCTGAATAGATCCTGTCCGCGAGCTTCGAGAAAGGCAGAGACTGGAGCCACACGTGGCCCGGTCCTTTTAATGTTGCGAAGAAGAGCCCCTCGCCCCCGAAGAACGCGGTCTTCACCTTGCCCACGAACTCAACGTCGTACTTCACCGAGTTTGTGAGCGCGACGAGGCACCCGGTGTCCACCCTGAGGGTCTCGCCCATCCCGAGCTCCCTCTCCCTGAGGGTCCCTCCCGCGTGGACGAACACCAGCCCGTCGCCCGTGAGTCTCTGCATTATGAAACCCTCGCCCCCGAAGAACCCCACGCCGAGCCTCTTCTGAAAAGCGATCCCCACGGAGACCCCCTTGGCCCCGGCCAGGAACGCATCCTTCTGGCAGATCAGCTCCCCGTGGTACTTCTTCAGGTCGAGGGCCAGGATCTTCCCCGGGTAGGGCGCGGCGAACGCGACCCTCTTCTTCCCCTCGCCGGTGTTGGTGAACACCGTCATGAACAGAGACTCCCCGGTGAGGAGCCTCTTGCCCGCGCCCACCAGCTTGCCGAAGAGCCCGGACTTTTCCGCTTCCGAGGACGCGTCCCCGAACACGGTCTCCATCTGTACCCCGTCCTCCATGTACATCATCGCGCCGGCCTCCGCGACCGCGGACTCCCCGGGGTCCAGCTCCACCTCCACGAACTGCATCTCATTGCCCATCCGCTC
>JARFUL010000102.1 GCA_029289015.1 Syntrophobacteria bacterium
GGCGAGCACAGGATAACCGAGGGGTTCAAGGTGGCCTGCTTCTTCCCCACCGCGCGCACCGTGGATACGGCCACCCCGCCGGACGGCGTGGAGGTGACGAGGCTCGCGTTCACCTCCCGGGGAAGCTGGGCCGAGACCGACATAGCGATTCTCAAGAAGTCCGGCACCGCGACCTACAGCAAGGACAAGGACCGCATGGGGCCTCTGAGCCTCTCGGTGATCGCGGCAAAGGGAAAGTCCAGGCTCGCGGTGTTCGGCGACTCCGACTTCACCTCCAACTCCTACTTCAACCTCCTGGCCAACGGTGACCTCATCCTCAACACCATAAACTACCTGGCAGAGGAGGAGACCAAGATCGCGATCAAGCGGCCCCAGAAGAAGGGCGACCTCCTCATTCTGACCTCCACCCAGAGCAGGCTGGTCTTCTGGCTGCCCATGGTCGCGATGCCCCTCGTACCCCTTGTGGCCGGGCTGGCCGTGTTTTTACGCAGGAGAAGGTCCGGGTGAGCCCCAGGAGGGTTTTCATCTACCTCGCGCTCTTCTGTGCCCTCGGGGCCTACTTCTACCTCTTCGAGGTCCTGGGCACCAAGAAGAAGGCCGAGGAGGCCAGGGAGGCCAAGAGGCTCTTCAAGGTGGAAGGCCCCGACGTGTCCCGGGTTCTCATCAAGAGGCACGCGTCCGAGATAGAGGTGAAGAAGCACGGCTCCAGGTGGGCGGTGACAAGGCCCCTGGCCGCGCCCGCGGACTCCTTTGAGGTGGATACCCTTGTGGAGGGGCTGACCTCCATCCTGGTGGAGAAGGAGGTGGCCGAGGGGGGCGAACTCGCGCGCTTCGGCCTGGGAGAGCCCTCCCTCACGGTTGAGTTTACCTCAAAATCCGGACAAATGAGCCTCCTCGTGGGCTCCTCCGCGCCGGTTGGCAACGGCAGGTACGTGATGCGGGGCCGCGAGAAGAAGGTGCTTCTGGTCAAGGGGTCTTCCCTCAAGCCCCTGGAAAAGAGCCTCTACCAGCTGAGAGACAAGTCGCTCTTTACCCTGAAGCCGGATGAGGTGGAAAGGCTGAGCATAGAGCGGGGCAAGGTCTCTCTCGACCTGGTGAAGGGAAAGGGGGGGTGGAGCGCGCCCGAAATAGAGGGGCTAAGGGTCAGCGAGCAGAAGGTCTCCGATGTTTTGACGCACCTCCAGTACGTGCGCGCGGCCAAGTTCCTGGATGACAAAACCCCCGGGGATTCCGGGCTCACGGACCCCGATATTGTGGTGGCCCTTGATGGGAAAGGAAAAAGGGAGACCCTGAGTCTTGCCCCGAGAGACAAGGAGGGCAAGCGCGCGGCCATTACCAGCATCAGGCAGGGGGTGATACTGGTCCACGATTCCGACCTGGAGGAGCTCCCCAAAAGCGCCCGGGACGTGGAGGACCGCACCTTCCTCGCGTTCGACGGGGACAAGGTTTTTGGGGTGAGGTTCCTCCTTGAGCGGGGCAAAGAGCTTCGCTTCCAAAAGGGCAAGAGCGGCTGGAAATCCCCCTCCGGGAAGAGCCTGGAGAGCTGGGTGCTCACCGCGATGTTCAACCGGCTCAAGGGGCTGGAGTACAAGGAGAGGCTCGGGGGACCGCCCAAAGATGATCCCGTGTTCAAGGTAACGCTCCTCGGGAAGGAGAATAGGGAGCTCCTTGGGGTCGCGTTCTACAAGAGGCAGGACGGCTACCTGGCCGCGGCGGGTCAGCGGGCCTACTCCCTCGAGGGTGAGGGGGGAAGGCTCCTGGTTGATTGGGTGACCTCGGTCCTAAAGAGGGCCGGGGGTCCCGGGGAAAAGTCCCCCGGCTGAGCCGGCAGGCCGGGAAAAAGAGACGGGCAAGAGGGCAGGGGGCACAGCCTCCCCGATGGCGCCGAATCATTGGGCTAGTGCAGGTGCTCCTTCTTGTCCTTTATTTTGGAGAGGGTTTCGGTGAGGCTCTTGAGGTCCTTGTTCTCCTCTATCAGCTTGTCGAGCTGCACGGCCTGCTCCCTGGCCGCGTCCCTCAGGTCCGCGGGCTCCACATCTATCCTCAGGACGGTATTCAGGTGCTCTATGAGCCGGATGATCCCGGGGTAGTACTTTCCCTGGAGGTACGCGGGGGTGTGGCTCCAGATGCTCAGGCAGGGCAGCCCCGCGCGGACCCCTTCGGCCATGAGCACCCCGTGGAACGCGCCCGGCCCCTCGTAGTCTATGGGCCTGATGCCGAGGTCCGTGAGGGTCTTGAGGAGTTTCACGTCGGAGGCCACGCCGGAGGTGATGGTGTCGGTGTGGTGGATGTGGTCGTGCATGCCGCCCAGAAGCACCATCATCCTCACGTCCGCGAGCTCCACCATCTTGAATATCGCCTTGGAGAAGGTATGCCACTTGAGCTCCGGCTCGGGCGCGTGGAAGAAGACGATGTCCGGGGGGCCGCCCTGGACCCTGGCCGCCCAGAAGAACCCCCTGGGCTTGACCATCTTGGAGAGGAGCCCGTGCTCCACCGTGACCCGGGGCCTCGACTCCCCGAAGACGAGGAACTCCTCCATGTCCACCTCTGCCACGGTGAAGGACTTGAGCGCGCGGGCCAGGTACTTCACCGTGCCGGTGGCCTGGCGGCCCGCGTTGGGCCAGCCGTCGAACCCCACCAGCATCACCGGGTCCCTGAGGGGCGGGAGCCCTTTGAGCCTTATGAATTCCATGTTGCGCTGACTGATGCCTCCGGTTTCCGCGGGGCCGACATCGGCCCAGCATCTACCTTTACCATTGTCCAGGAGGGGAGCTTTGTCAAGACCCCAGGGGCCTGATTCCGGGAAAGGGGCCCTCGAATTCCTAAGGAGGTTCGGGCCGGGCTCCCTGGTGAGCCTCGGGTGCGGCCGGGTGCTTTTGGCCATAGACAACCACGTCCGGCTCATGGCCGGGCTCAACCTCGATTATTACGTGGGCATAGACCCGGAGCCCGAGATCGTTGCCCGGCACGAGCAGACCTTCTGGGACGAGGAGAGCCTGGCCCCCGTGCTTGAGGCCGCGTTCAGCCGCGCGCAGGGATTCCACGAGAGGGTAAGGGTCTTCCCGTCCACCTGGGCGGAGGAGCTCTATGGAATCGAGTGCGGCTGCGTGGTGGTGCAGAGGCCGCTTCCCGGCTACCACTTCGAGAAGATCATCGTCTCCATGAACCCGGACTGGGTCCTCCAGGAGGGGCTCTACGGGTGCGAGCTCCAGAGGCTGCCGAAAAAGCTGTACCGCAGGCTGCCCAGGAGGGAGAACCCCTTCGGGCTTAGGCCCTATCCCATGAGGGTGCTGACGATGAAGTGGGAGAAGAACTATATACTTTGGGGGAGGATGGGTTAAGAACTTACCAATTACTAGAAAAATCGTTTTCCACAACTAGAACAAGATTCTGCAGCATCACTTACGATTGTAGCTCCACAGTCTTTACAAGAACCATAAATTTCGTATGGTAAGAAATTGGCTTCGAAATCTTCG
>JARFUL010000103.1 GCA_029289015.1 Syntrophobacteria bacterium
TCCTCCTCGTCGGGGTACTTCTCCCGTATCGATTTAATCACGTCGTAGACCGAGAAGAAGGTCTCTATGAGCTTGGGGTCGAAATGGTTGCCCGCGCTCTTCTCCATCTCCGCGAGGATATCGGACTCGTCCCAGGCCTCCTTGTAGGACCTCCTTGAGGCCAGCGCGTCATACACGTCCGCGATGGCCGCTATCCTGCCGAAGATAGGGATCTCCTCCCCCTTCTTGCCCACCGCGCCGCCGCCGGGCTTCGCGAACCCCTGGCTGGGCTGGCCGGTGGCGAGGTTGATGTAGCCGGGGTAGCCGTTGCCGTCCCACCTCTCGTGATGGTTCAAAGCCACCTGGGCCGCGGAATCGTCGAAGTCCGACTTCTTGTCTATGAAGAGCTTCGCGCCAAAGGTGGTGTGCTGCTTCATGATCTCGTATTCTTCGTTGGTGAGCCTCGCGGGCTTCTTCAGTATCTGGTCGGAGATCGCGACCTTGCCCACGTCGTGGAGCATCGCGGCCATCCTCAGCACGTCCCGGTTCGCCTGGATCTCCTTCTCGGAAATCCCGTGGTGCCGGGCCCACCGCTCGTATATCTCCACCGAATAGGCCCCCACCCGGTTGACGTGGGCCCCGGTCTCCTTGGGGTCCCTAAGCTCCGCCATCTTGATCATTCTGAGGATCAGCGTCCTGGTCATCTGGGCCCTCTCCAGCGCGACGGTGGCCATGGACGCGAAGTGGACCATCATCCTCTCGTCTTCCTTGGAGAACTCCACGATCCTGCCGCTCTGGTCCTGCGCGTTTATCACCTGGAGCACCCCGATGACCTCATTTCTCAGGGTCTTGAGCGGGATGGCCAGCACCGACTGGGTCCTGTAGCCCGAGGTCTCGTCGAACCGCTTTGAGAAGCTGTAGGGCACCGCGTCGTCCAGGTTGTAGACGTTGGCTATGTTTAGCGCCTGGCCCGTAACCGCGCAGTAGCCCGCGATGGAGGACTCGTCCACCGGGATGGTGAAGTAGGAGTAGATGAGCTTTTCACCCTTGGGCAGCTCTTTCTGGAGGGTGTCGTTCTGGGTGTAGGTGAAGGAGAGCCGCTCGTTGCTGCGGATGTAGATGGAGCCCGCGTCCGCGTTCACGAACCGCCTAGCCTCGGTGAGCACGTGCTCCATGAGGATGTCGAGGTCCTTGACCTTGTTGAGCTCGGTGCCCAGGCTGGTGAGTATCTCCAGCTTCTGCTTTTCGCTGAGCATGGTGCCGGCCTTGGGTGATGCGTTCCTGTTACAAGTGCCTTCGGTCTCTAGGTGCGCGGCTTGTCTACGAAGTATTAAATATAATGGAGAGTCTGGGTTAATATTGTACCGCGACCCCGAAGATTCGCCGGGCCGCCCCCCCACAGGTGCCTAACTTAACACAAGATGCGGGCCAATATCAAGGAGGCCCGGCAAATAAGGGCGCGGGCAGCCCCCGCGGATTGCTCCGCAAGACGGGTCAGCCCCGCGCGCGGCCGGTGAGGGTCTCCAGTGCCTTTTGGGCCACCTCGTCGCTGAGAAGGCACTCCAGAGCCTCCACCAGCTCCCCGAGCGCGCTTAAGACGCATCTCCCCGATTAGGTGTTGAGCAGGGAGACCCGGTTGAACCTGTCGAGGGAGAGGATCGCGACGAGCCGGTCCGAGACCTCGGGATCATCTTTAGCGACCTGGATCAGCCTGACGAAGGGTTCCTGATCTCCCACGGATATCTCAGGCACCGTAATTTACCTCAGCCCCAAGGTGGTGCGCCCGGTGATCCGGCCCTTGAGTACCTTCTCAACCGGGGGTTTGAACCTTTCCATCCCGCCATCGTCCCGGATCAAGGTTTATG
>JARFUL010000104.1 GCA_029289015.1 Syntrophobacteria bacterium
TTCTCATTCAAAGCTTTGCCCTCAAAGAAAAAAAGCGCTATAAATGCCTTTCGGGATGCTCTTTTGCGGCATCTCCCCAATTAACCTGAAAGGAACGGACCATGCTGGTTGTAATGCGATCCGACGCCACCGAGGAGCAGATCCAGACGGTGGTGGAATACATAGAGCGCATCGGGTGCAAGGCCGAGCCCATCCCCGGGGGTACCCGCACCGCGATCGGGGTGCTCTACAACATCGAGCCTTTGGACCCCAACGCGTTTCTGGTCTTTCCGGGGGTGAAGGACGCGATTGCGGTCTCCAAGCCCTACAAGATGGTGAGCCGGGAGATGAAGTCCGAGGACTCGGTGGTAGACGTGGGGGGCGTAAAGGTCGGGGGGACGAAGTTCACCGTGATAGCGGGCCCGTGCGCGGTGGAGTCCCTGGAGCAGGCCATGACCATCGGCAGGCTGGTGAAGGCCGCGGGGGCCGAGTGTTTCCGGGGCGGCGCGTTCAAGCCCCGCACCTCCCCCTACTCCTTCCAGGGGCTGGGCGAGGAGGGGCTCAAGATTCTGGCCAAGGTCCGGGAGGAGACCGGGCTGGCCATAGTCACCGAGGCTATGGACATCGACTGTTTGAAGATGGTGGACGAGTACGCGGACTGCATCCAGATAGGCACCCGGAACATGCAGAACTTCTCCCTGCTCAAGGCCGCGGGCAAGGCCAGAAAGCCGGTGCTCCTCAAGAGGGGCATGTCCGCCACGGTGGACGACTTCCTCATGGCCGCGGAATACATCATGTCCGGCGGAAACTCCAACGTGATCCTCTGCGAGCGGGGGATCCGCACCTTCGCGAACCACTCGAGGAACACCCTGGACCTCAACGTGGTGCCCGCGGTGAAGATGGCCTCCCATCTCCCCATCATCGTGGACCCCTCCCACGCGGCGGGCAGGCGCGACCAGGTCATACCCCTGGCCAGGGCCTCGGCCGCGGTGGGCGCGCACGGCCTTTTGGTGGAGGTGCACCACCAGCCCGAGCTGGCCTTCTCCGACGGGCCCCAGTCTCTCCTCCCCGAGCAGTTCGCTGCGCTCATTAAAGAGATAAGGTGCATCCTGGAATCGTGTATCTTGCCCCCCGAGGCTAGCCGGTAGTGCAAGAGATCACCCTGAGCCTTTCCAGCCCTTCCCTGAGCTATCCCATCTTCGTGGGCGCGGGCGCGCTGCGCGAGCTTCCCCGGGTGGTCAAGGAGCACTCCGCGACCTCCCTGGCCGTAATCTCCGACGAGGTGGTGGCCGGGCTCTTCTTCGACGGCCTGGTCCCCCTCTTCAGTGAGGTGGGGACCAGGGTCTTGTACTTCACCTTTCAGCCGGGGGAGCGCCACAAGTCCCTGGCCACGGTGGAGGAGCTGGCCAGGAAGATGTTATTGGCGGGGGTTGACCGCTCAGCCATGGTCGCGGCGGTGGGGGGCGGCGTGGTGGGCGACGTCGCGGGGTTCCTCGCGTCCATCTACATGCGGGGGCTCAAGGTTGTCCAGGTGCCCACCACCCTTCTCGCGCAGGTGGACTCCTCCATAGGCGGAAAGACCGGGGTGGACACCGACGCGGGCAAGAACCTCCTGGGCACCTTCCACCAGCCCACCGCGGTGCTGGCTGACCCCGTGTTTCTTGCCGGGCTGCCTACCCAGCAGCTGCGGGAGGGGCTCGCGGAGGCGCTCAAGGCGGGGCTCCTCGGCGCGCAGGGGCTCCTTGAGCTCATCGAGGAGAGCGCGGACGATCTTCTGGCCGGCAACGGGGAGACCCTCACAGAGCTGGTGGCAAAGGCCGCGGCTTTCAAGGCCCTGGTGGTGGAGGCCGACGAGCGTGAGTCCGGCCACAGGATGATCCTCAACCTGGGCCACACCCTGGGCCATGCCCTGGAAGCCGCGTCCGGCTACGAGCTTAGCCACGGTTTTGCCGTGGCCTCGGGCATGGCCGGCGCGTTCAAGCTCTCAAGGGACATCCTGGGCCTGCCCGAAGAGGACGAGGCCAGGGCCGTATCTCTCCTGGGGAGGCTGGGCCTGCCCTCTATCTTTCCTTCCGAGGGCTTTTCCTTCGCG
>JARFUL010000105.1 GCA_029289015.1 Syntrophobacteria bacterium
GTTTTGTTTGAGAACAGGCATACCTTGAGCTCGCCGTCCGCGGTGAGCCTGAGGCGGTTGCAGGAATCGCAGAAACTTTCTGTCATGGCTGATATAACCCCGACCTTCCCCCTGCCGCGCCGGAAGGAAAAAAGCCTGGCAGGGCCGGAAGACGCGGGACGCGAAACGGGCTCCAGTCTCCCCATCTGCTTCAGGGAAGCCAGAATCTCTTGGGCCGGCACAAACAGGGAGCAGTAGTTGCATCGGGAGATGGTCTTCGAAGGCATGAGCTCGATGAATCTCACGTGGTAGGGATTGGTTGCCGCGAGACTCGCTATGTCCGGCACCTCGTCGATGTTTATTCCCCGCATCACAACCGTGTTGGTCTTGATGGGGGCAAAGCCGACCTCTTCGGCCTTTTTGATGGCTCCAAGAACCCTGTCGAGCCCGCTGTGGCCCGTTATCTTCTTGAATCTGAGATGATTGAGGGTGTCGAGGGAGAAGTTCACCCTTTTCAGGCCCGCTGAGAAGAGAGATTCGGCCAACCCTTCAAACAGGATGCCGTTGGTCGTAAGGGTCAGGCTCTCAAGGCCGTGGATGCCCGAAAGCATCCGGCACAGCTCCACCATGTTTTTGCGCACCAGGGGCTCCCCGCCCGTGAGGCGCACCTTGCGGACCCCCGCGGTCACCGCGGCCTCGACAACCCGAACTATCTCCTCGAAGGAGAGTATCTCGGAGCGGGGAAACCTCGGGCACTCTCCCCCGGGGCTGCAGTAGAAGCAGTTCAGGTTGCAGCTGTCCGTAATGGAGACCCTGAGGTAGTCTATCCGCCTCCCGTAGGCGTCGAGAAGCACCGGCCTCGCTCTTCTTTGGGGGTCCGCGCTCATTCAGTCACCCTGGCGCGATCCCCTGGGCATACGCTTCCGCCCTTTATTACCCGGGCGAATATCCCTTCCTTCGGCATCACGCAGTCTCCCACCCGGTGGTATATCGCGCAGCGGTTGTGGCACTCTTTGCCTATCTGGGTTATCTCCACCATCGCGTCCTCCCCGAGCCCTATCATCGTGCCCACCTCCAGCTCCCACAGGTTCAGCCCCCGGGTGGTGATGTTCTCCGCAAAATCACCAGGAGCCACATCGAGGCCCTTCGCCCTGATCTTTTCTATGCTCTCCAGCGCCAGAAGGCTCACCTGGCGGTGCCAGTTCCCCGCGTGCGCGTCCCCCTTTAGGCCGTAGTCCGCGATCAGCTCGGCCGTGTCCATATTGGACTTCTTCTCACCCTTTTTGAGACTGGTGGAGACCGCGACGATGGTTCCTTTATCAGTGCCTTGAGAATCTTTCACGGTTCAACTCCTGATTCCATAACTCCATACGGGTCGTGTTGCAGTTGCCGGTTTCCCGATTTTCATCCCCGGGTCGATATGGTCCCGAAAGAATCTTCTCCCCGCCTAGTTCACAAGACAGATAATGCAGCTTTGGGCGTTGTGGAGCAGCTTGGAGGCTATGCTGCCCAGGCGAAACTCGGTGATCTTTTTTGAGCCGATGCGTCCTATCACCAGGATGCCGTAGCCGCCGTCCTCCATCTCAGACAGGATATTCAGGGCCATGTCCCGTTTCATGGTCTTTGCCTTGAAGGCCACGTTCTCTTTTGGAACCCCGGCCTCGATAAGCCTCTCGCGGCCTTCCTGAGCGAAATCCCTGACCCTATCCTCGTAATCCTTCATCCACCGGTCTATCTTCTCCCTTTTCTCATCCAGCTTTTGCTCGGTGAGCTCGTGTCCGTGATCCCAGTACTGGGGCGGAAGCGGTGGGATAACATGAAAGAAGGTGAATTTGGAGTCCGTAAGGTGAGAAAAGTACCTCACCGCGTACGCTGCCACCCGTTGGCCTATGGGCCCGCCCACGAGAGCCACCAGCACGTTACGGGAAGGGATCGGCGGATCGATGACCCAGATGGGCCGCATAACCGAAAGATTGACGAGACGGTAGGTGGTGGGCCCCACCAGCCGCTCGAGCCGGGAGGCTTTGCGCCGAACCAGGAGGATGGATTCAAATTCTTCGGACACGGCCATGTTTAGCATGGATTCAGCTGGATCGGCACATTTCCCCTCGCAGACCATGGTCACCTTGTCTCTATCGAATCCCGATTCCAGCAGGGCTCTTCTGGCCCGCTTCAAGAGGTTCTCCTCTTCCACGCTGCAGGCTCCTGCATCCTCGTCTGCGGTGCCGGAGGCGCGGTGAAGCAGCCTGGAGAGAAACGAGACGTTTGGATCGGGTGCGCAGTATAATATAGTTACCCTTACATCCTCCCAGGTTTGGAGGATGTTGCCCGCCACAGCAATAGCCTCCCGCGCGGAATCCGGATCATCGACTCCAAACAATACTTTTCTTTCCATCTTCCATCCCCGCCAAGGTAAAAAGAGTATCAATCGTTTGCCTGACCCCGATGGACCGCCCCGGCGATCACATCCCCTTGCCAAAGGGGCACCGGGGCCAGACGCACTCTGCGCAGTCCCGGCAGAGGCCGCCGTGGCCGAGCAGCGCCAGCTGGGTCTTGCCGATTCTCTCCCCCACCAGAACCCTGGGCAGGATTAGGTCGAGCACTGTCACCCGGTGGTAGAGCCCGCACGCGGGCACGCCCAGGAGAGGAACATCGCGGATGTAGGCCGCGAGGAACATGGCTCCCGGCAGCGCGGCGGAGCCGTAGTGCATCTCCTGTGCTCCGGCCATGCTGATACCTTTGCGAGTCACGTCGTCCGGGTCCACGGACATGCCGCCCGTGAGAAGGAGCAGGTCGCAACCTCGCTCAAGGTGCGAGCCGATGGCCTCGGCTATGGAATGCGCGTCGTCGGGCGCGAAACTCACAGCTGCAACCCTGGAGCCCAGCGTTTCCACCTTCTCGGTGAGAATGGGCACGAACCGATCCTCGATGAGGCCGTGGTAGACCTCGTTTCCCGTTATGACGAGGCCCACGCTGGCGCGCCTCAGCGGCCTGACCTCAACCACCGAGCCGGACTCGCGGGCTATGGACGCGGCCCGCTCCACCGGCCCCCGCTTCATAACCAGGGGTATCGCCCTGGTCGCGGCCACGAGGTCGCCCCTCTTCACGGGGGTGTTGTTGTGGAGGGTCGCGCACATGACCTCGTCCACCATGTTGAAGGCCGCGAGGGCCGCGGTGTTGATGCTCAACAGCCCGTCTCTTGCGGCAAAGAGCCCGATCTTGCCCTCTCTGGGCTCGTTCTTCCACATGACGCCGTCCCCGGCCAGTCCCTCCGTCAGG
>JARFUL010000106.1 GCA_029289015.1 Syntrophobacteria bacterium
TGGCCCCGGGCGGACCTCCCCCCTTTAAAAAGTCGTTATGGAAAGGGCTCTTATTGGAGAAGGCGCCCTTTTTTGCGCTCAGCGCGGTGTCGAGCATCATCACCGTGGGGGCCCAGAAGGGGTGGGGCGCGGTGGCCACCCTTACCCAGGCCCCCCTCAAACTGAGGGCTGCCAACGCGCTTGTCTCCTACGCGGGCTATATCGGCAAGATGCTGTGGCCCGCGAACCTGGCCATATTCTACCCCCTTCCCAGGGCTATCCCCGGGTACAAGGTCCTCGCGGCCGGTATCCTTCTCGTGGGCGTCTCCGGTGTTGTGGTCCTTTTCAGGAGGCGGTTTCCGTACCTTCTGGTGGGGTGGCTGTGGTACCTGGGGACCCTGGTCCCGGTGATCGGCCTGGTAAAGGTGGGCTCCCACTCCATGGCAGACAGGTACACCTACGTGCCCTTAATCGGGCTCTTCATCATGGTCGCGTGGGGTGCGCTTGAGCTTTTGAAAAACAGGCGGGGAGCGCGCGTCGCACTGCCCGCGGTCGCACTCGCGGTTCTTATGGCCCTGGCCGCGGCCACCTGGATCCAGGTCAAGACCTGGAAGAACGGGGTCACCCTTTTCAAACACGCGAGCGCGGTCACCGCAAACAACTACCTGGCCCACAACAACTTAGGAATGGCCCTGATGGAGAGCGGCCTCACAGACGAAGCCTCGGTCCATCTCAGGAGGGCCCTCGAGATAAAGCCGGACTACGCGGAGCCCCACAACAACCTGGGCGTAATCCTGACGAACAAGGGCCGGATCGATGACGCGGTCGCGCACCTGAAAGAGGCCATCCGCCTAGATCCCGGAGGCCACAGGCCCCACAACAACCTGGGCTGCGCGCTGGAGGCCAAGGGCCGCTTTGCCGAGGCCATCCGCCACTACGAGATGGCCCTTGAGCGAGCGCCCGAGTATCCCAAGGCCCTTTTCAACATCGGGGTGGTCCTGGAAAAGACGGGCCGTCTAGACGACGCGATAGCGCGCTACAAGAGCGCGCTGGACCTGGACCCCGGCTACAGGGAAGCCCACAACAACCTCGGGGTCATCTTCGCGCGAAGGGGGCTCTTCGGGGAGGCCGCGGCCCACCTCAAACAATCCCTGAGATTGCAACCGAACGATGCCGGCGTACTGATCAACCTGGGAAACGTCATGCTGCTCAAGGAAGATTTTAAGGCCGCGATCTCGAGCTATGCCAGGGCTATCAAAGCCGACCCCAAGCGAGCGGACGCGTACAACAACCTCGGGGTGGCGCTGATGCGCACCCAGAGGTTTGAGCAGGCGCTGAAGTATTTTTCCAAAGCCATTGAGATTGCGCCGGGCTACATGGACGCGCGCAGAAACAGGGGGCTGTGCCTCAGGCTCCTTCGCCAATCGAAGTCGGGCTCAGGGCGCGCAAAAGAGCCCTAGAGCCTGCCAGAGGACGCCCTGCGACCGGGAGGTTTCAGCGGGGCCCCATCCCCCGGTGCCCCTGGAGGACAGCAGGGGAAAAATCTTTGACACGCGGCTCGGGCCGGGGTTATATACGGGATTGTAACTCGCTTCACAAAACCCTCCTGGGGAAGGGGTGGGAAAATGCCTAAGTATACCCAATATACCGACAACCTCTGGCCGCCGTGCGCCGACGCGTGCCCTGCAGGCACCAATGTGCGGGGCTACATAAATGCTGTCTCCGAGGGGAGATACGAAGACGCGTTCGAAATCATTAGGGCGATGAATCCCTTTGGTTCGGTGTGCGGACGCATCTGCCCCCACGCGTGCGAGCAGGAGTGCCGCCGCAACGACGTGGACGAGTCCCTGGCCGCGAGGGCGCTCAAGAGGTTCATCTATGAGCAGGTGAGGGAGTACCGCAGGACCCACCGCTCCCGGCCCGACGTTCCCCTGGGGCAGAGCGGCAAGCGGGTGGCCATTGTGGGCGCGGGCCCCTCGGGGATGTCCGCGGCCCGGGACCTGGCGCTTATGGGCCACGAGGTGGAGGTCTTCGAGCGGGACGAAAAGCCCGGCGGCATGCTCATGAACGCGATCCCCCACTACCGGCTCCCCAGGGAGGCGCTTCAGGAGGACATAGACGCGATAGTAGGGCTGGGGATCAGGCTCCACACCAAAAAGGCCCTGGGCAGAGACTTCACCATAGAGAGCCTCAAGTCCGACGGGTTCGACGCGGTTATCCTCGCGATCGGCATCCAGGAGAGCCACACCCTGCCGCTCCCCGGGATAGACGCGGACAACGTGCTCCTGGCCCTGCCGTTCCTGAGGGCCCTTTCCCGGGAAGAGCGTCCCGAGATTGGCAAACACGTGATCGTGATAGGCGGGGGCAACGTCGCGATGGACGTGGCCCGGTCTGCAAAGAGGCTCGGGGCCGAGACCGTGACCTGCGTGTGCCTCGAGTCCATGGACATCCTGCCCGCGTCCCCGTGGGAGGTGGAGGAGGCCGAGGAGGAGGGTGTAAATCTCAAGCCCTCCTGGGGCCCCAAGTGCATAGAGACCGAAGGCGGCACGGTCTGCGGCCTCACCTGCCAGGCGGTGGAGCGGGTCTTTGACGACGAGGGCAGGTTCGCGCCCACCTTCTTCGAGGACCAGCTCACCGAGGTGGCCGGGGACACCGTTATCATCGCGATCGGCCAGAGGGCGGACCTCGACTGGGCCGAGGGCACAGGCATCGAGTACCAGGGGTTCAGGCTCATAGTGGACCCCGAGACCCTCTCCACGAGCATTGACGGGGTGTTCGCGTGCGGCGAGGTGGCCAGGGGCCCAGGGTCCGCGATCCAGGCGGTGGACCACGGCAGGAAGGCCGCGTGGATAGTGGACAGCTATCTCAAGAACGGGGACGCGGTCCCCTTCCCCAAATCCCTTCGCAAGGTGGTGGGCAGGCTGGACGAGAGCCACGCGCAGAGGGTCTTCAAGGAGGCCCGGCAGCCCATAGCCCTGATGGAGCCCGAAGAGAGGCTCAAGGGGTTCATGGAGTACGAGTCTCCCTACACCGAGGACCAGGCCCTGCGCGAGGCGAGGAGGTGCATGAACTGCGGGGACGGCGCGCGGGTGATCCCGGGCAGGTGCGCGCTCTGCCTCACCTGCCAGAGGGTCTGCCCCTTCGGGGTGCCTGTGATGGCCGGTTCTGCCGCTAGCTTCCCGGAGGAGTTCTGCGTGGCCTGCGGCATGTGCCGCTCGGAGTGCCCCGGAGGCGCGATACTTATCCCGCGCTTCGGCGAGGAGAGGCTCTTTGGCGCGGTTGAGGAGTTTTTGGAGCGCGCGAAGGACGGTGTGGTCCGGTTTGCGTGTCTCCAGACCGTTCTGTCCCGCGAAGCCCTGGCCGCGCATGGCGCGGTGTACCTCGACTGTCTGGGAACCCTCTCCCACCAGGACCTCCTGAAACCCTTTGAACTGGGGGCGTCCCGGGTGGTCATAGAGCTTATAAAGGAGCACGAGTGCAGGAACGGCCCCGCGGTGGAGAGGCTCCTCAAGCGGATAAAGGTGGTGAACGAACAGCTCGCTGACATGGGCTTCGAGGACGCGATAGCCGTTGAGGAGGTGGAGTAGCACGGTTTAGGGTGAGCATCTTCGCTGCGGTTTTTCGAGGGGGGGGAACATCCCTCCCTTTTGGTTTTCAGGTAAAATCGGTTACACTGCGGAAAAGCCGTGACACATGACCGCTGGGAACTCTTAATCATAGGAGGACCACCGATGAAAAAGAGAATAGTAGTCGCCATTTTGGCGACCTCCATGGCATTATTCGGCCTCTGGGGATACGCGGGAGCCCAGGACACCAATCAGCAGGAAGAGCTGAAAAAGCGCAGAAAGCGTGGCCGCGCTGAGGCCGGCACCCAGTTCAGGCCGGCCAAGAAGAAGGGGATAAGAGCCCCGGGCGCGCGCCAGCGCAGGGGCCGTGCCGAGGGCGGCCCCATGCACAGAGGCAGGGCCGAAGGCGGGCCCCAGCAGATGCAGCGGCCCGAAGGCGCCCCCGAGATGCAGCAGCGGCCCGAAGGCGCCCCCGAGATGCAGCAGAACATCCAAGGTCAGCAGGAGATGGAACAGGAGCAGATGCAGCAGCAGATGAGGTAGCAGGGACCGACACGTTTTCAGCCTTCTGATATGGTTGTTCGAAGAGGACGCGACGCGGCTGTTTAACAGCCAGGTAACCGGTCCTACGGGGCTACTCCCGTAGGGCCAAATGATTGAATACTCCCAGAATCAAAAAGCATTCATGAAGCCCAAGGTTTTTGCGCTTTTTATCGTATTTGTTGCTCTGCTCGGGTGCTTGGGCGGGCC
>JARFUL010000107.1 GCA_029289015.1 Syntrophobacteria bacterium
GGGTATGTTCTCCTCTCTGCAGAGATCGATGAGCCACCTGGTCAGGGGCCTGTGGGAGATCGCGCCGGGGTCGAACCACCGGATCTGGACCCCGCTACCCAGCGCGGTAAGTATCTGAAGGAACTGCTCTTCCACGGCCTACACCCCGCCCTGGCTCACCAGCCGGGCAAAGTGCTCGAAGGACCTGTCAAAGGTGGCCTCCGCGTCGGGGCTGAAACAGCATCCCGGAAGCTCGCGGGACAATAGATGGTACTGGAGACACTCGCAGCAGTTGCCCTTCTTGTCGCAGGGCTCATAGGTGCACGCGCACCGGGCGAGGTTCGCTTCCCTCACGCAATCCATAGCGCAAAATCTCCTTTTTGCATTTTATTAACCAAGGAGTCTAGCCGAGATTAGGGCCCGTGTCAAAGCATCGTCTCACGGGTAAACCGGGGGGCCGGGCCCCCGGTAACGGGAGCTGGACCCGGGAATTTTTTTGCCGCGATGTAAACCCTTGAAAGGCGAAGGTGATTGTTGTAAATTAAGCGGAGGGTCTGAGCGCTTTTCCATTCCCTGCCAACTGTGAGGTCGTCTCTTTTGGAGTTTAAAAAACGTCACCTTCTGGGTATCGAAGACTTAGACAGGGACAATATTTCATTTATTCTTGAGACGGCCGCTTCCTTCAAAGAGGTCTCCCAACGGCTCATAAAGAAGGTCCCCACCCTGAGGGGCCGCTCCGTGGTGCTGATCTTCTACGAGCCCTCCACCCGGACCCGGGTCTCCTTCGAGATGGCGGCCAAGAGGCTAAGCGCAGACACCTTCAGCCTCTCCAAGGCCACCTCCTCGGTGACCAAGGGGGAGACCCTGTTGGATACCGCGAAGAACGTGGAGGCCATGGCCCCGGACCTCATCGTGATCCGCCACCCTGCTGCCGGCGCGCCCCACTTCCTCGCCCAGCGGCTCAGCTGCGGGGTGATAAACGCGGGGGACGGCGCGCACGAGCACCCCTCCCAGGCGCTTTTGGACATGCTCACCGTAAAGGAGCACCTGGGAAGGATCGAGGGGTTGAAGATAGTCATTTTGGGTGATATAAGCCACAGCCGGGTGGCCAGGTCCAACATCCTCGGCTTCACCAGGATGGGCGCCCGGGTCGTGGTTTCGGGCCCCGCGACCATGATCCCCCCGGGCATCGAAAACCTGGGCGCCCAGGTGGATCTCAACCCGGACCGCGCGCTGGAAGGAGCGGACGTGGTCATGGCCCTGAGGATCCAGAAGGAGCGCCAGGACGAGTCGCTCTTCCCCACCCTGAGGGAGTACTCCATCCACTACGGGGTGAACCTCGCGAGGCTAAAAAGGGCCAAGGAGGGCGCGCTGGTGATGCATCCGGGCCCGATAAACCGGGGGGTGGAGCTCGACCCCGCGGTTGCGGACGGGCCCTACTCGGTGATCCTCGACCAGGTGGCCAACGGGGTGGCTGTCCGCATGGCGCTTCTCTTCCTTCTCATGGGCGGAGGAAAGGCTTAGGTGAAAGTTCTCATCAAGGGAGGAAGACTCCTTGACCCCGCTTCCAACACCGACGGGGAGCGGGACGTTCTGGTGGATGGCGCGACCATCGCGGCTGTGGGGCCGAATATCGAACCCCCCGGTGACGCGAAGGTGGTGGACGCGTCCGGGCTCTGGGTCATGCCGGGGCTCATTGACATGCACGTCCATCTGAGGGAGCCGGGCCAGGAATACAAGGAGAACATCGCGACCGGGACGCTCGCGGCCGCGGCCGGCGGGTTCACCACGGTCTGCTGCATGGCCAACACCGACCCTGTGAACGATACGCCCGCGGTGACGGAGTTTATTCTGAAAAAGGCCCTCAAGGAGGGATCTGCTAGGGTCCTTCCCGTGGGCGCGGTCTCCAAGGGTCTTGAGGGAAAAGAGCTTGCCGAGATGGGCGAGATGCAGGCCGCGGGCACGATCGCGGCCAGCGACGACGGCAGGTCCGTAATGGACGTGAGGCTCATGCGCAGGGCCCTGGAGTATGCCAGGGGGCTGGACCTCCTTATCATAAGCCATCCTGAAGATCACAACCTCACCCGCCACGGGGTGATCCACGAGGGCGAGGTCTCAACCCGGTTGGGTCTCGACGGAATGCCGGCCCAGGCCGAGGAGATAGCCGTGGCCCGGGAGCTCTCGCTCCTCGAGCTAACCCGCGGCCGGCTCCACTTCGCGCACGTGTCCACCCGGGGCGCGGTCCAGGCCATAAAGAGGGCCAAGGACCGGGGGCTCGCGGCAACCGCGGAGGTCACCCCCCACCACTTCACCCTCACCCACGAGGCCACAGCAGCCTATGACCCGGATTTCAAGATGAATCCCCCCCTGAGACCCGAAGAGGACATCAAGGCCCTAAAGGAGGGCCTGGCCGACGGCACCATCGACGCGATCGCGACGGACCACGCGCCCCACGCGCCCTGGGAGAAAGAGGTGGAGTTCGTGTACGCGCCCTTCGGGGTGGTGGGGCTGGAGACCGCGCTGGCCGTTACCATGCGCCTGGTGGACGAAGGGGTCCTCGAACTCCTCGACGCGGTGAAAAAGCTCACCTCGGGACCGGCCAAGATTTTGGGCATCGACGCGGGCCGTCTGTCCGAGGGAGCGGTCGCGGACATAGTCCTCTTCGACCCTGGAAAGAGCTGGGTGGTGGACCCCGAGGCCTTTCTTTCCAAGGGCAAAAACAGCGCGTTCAAGGGGATGACCCTCAAGGGCGCGGTCGCACTTACCCTGTTTGAAGGAAACCCGGTCTTCGATCCCGAAGGGCTCGTTTCGTAGGGCCGGACTATTTACCTCGGGCAGGTCGAGATTCTTAACTTCATCCAAGGCTAAAGGACTTGAGCACAGGCAGCGCAAAGCGTGTTCTGGTAGTGGACGACGAACTCTCCATGCGGGAGCTCCTGGAGATCACCTTCACCTCCGAGGGCTTCGACGTGGTGCTGGCCGAGTCCGGCCACAAGGCCATTGAGAAGCTCCGGGACAACGGCTTCGACCTGGTGATCACCGACATCCGGATGGACGACGTGGACGGCCTGGAGGTGCTGAGGGCCTGCAAGGCCAAAAAGCCGGACACCGCGGTGATCATAATATCCGCGTACGCGTCCACCGAGACCGCGGTGGAGGCCATGCGCGAGGGCGCGTACGACTACCTGCCCAAGCCCTTTGACATAAACGACCTCATCACCGTAGTGAAGGAGGCCCTGACCCGGCGCCCCGCGCTCACCGACGAGGCCGGGGAGGTGGAGTGGGCCACCAGCTACAGGCTCCACTTCGGCGCGCTGGTGGGCGAGTCCATCCAGATGCAGAAGATCTACCACCTGACCAAGCAGGTGGCCTCGGCCACGAGCAACGTTCTGGTCACAGGCGAGTCCGGCACTGGAAAGGAGCTGGTCGCGAGGGCCATCCACCTCAACTCCCCCCGCCAGGACATGCCCTTCATGGTGGTGCACTGCGGCGGCATACCTGAGACCCTCATGGAGTCGGAGCTCTTCGGCCACAAGAAGGGCGCGTTCACCGGCGCGACCACCGACAAGATCGGGCTCTTCAAGGCCGCGGACCAGGGCACGATCTTTCTGGACGAGATCTCCGAGCTCTCCCCCACGATCCAGGTGAAGCTCCTGAGGGTGGTCCAGGACAAGACCTTCAAGATGGTGGGGGGCACCGAGGACCTGAAGGTGGACGTGAGGATCATCTCCGCGACCAACCGGGACCTGGAGCAGGAGGTGATGGCCGGGAGGTTCAGGGAAGATCTCTTCTTCCGCCTCAACGTCCTGCCCATGCGGTTGCCCCCGCTCAGGGGGAGGCCGGAGGACATCCCGCTGCTGGCCCAGCATTTCCTCGACAAGTACGCGAAGGAGATGGACAAGGACCTAAAGCGCATCTCAACCTACGCGCTCGAGATACTCAAGGGATACAACTTCCCGGGCAACGTCCGGGAGCTGGAGAACATAATAGAGCGGTCGGTGGCTCTTGAGGCCTCGTCCATAGTGCTCCCGGAAAGCCTCACCCTGTCTGCGTTCAAGACCCATATCGACAGCATAGGCCGGGACCCCGAGAGGATGGACTTCTCCCTTATCAAGCCGGAGTTCAAGGAGGGGTTCAGCCTCGACAAGGTCCTCGAGGAGCTGGACAAGGAGCTTGTGCTCAAGGCCCTCGAGGAGTCCCGGGGGGTGCGCCAGAAGGCCGCGGAGCTTCTGGGCATAACCCAGCGCTCCCTGAGGTACCGCATAGGAAAGTTCAGCTCCGGGCAGCCGGAGGACAAGGAGCAGGAAGATTGACATCGAGGAAGAATAGTATGAAGCGGTGGCCCCTGATTCTCGGTCTGGTCTGCGTAGTATTGCTCGGGTGCTCGGCCCCCGGCCAGGTGACCCTAAAGGTCTCCGCGTCCCGGAGCCTGGCCCTGGTGGACGGCCCGCCCAGAAAGGTGGAGGTCTGCATCTACCAGCTCAGGAGGGTGGAGCCCTTCAGGGAGCTCAGGTCCTACCCCGAGGGGCTCGAGAGGCTCTATGAGTGCGCGCCCTTCCACGAGTCCGTGGTAACGGTGGAAAGATTCGAGGTGGCGCCCGGCGCGAGGTTCTCCCGGAAGGTGACCAGGGCCAAGGACGCTAAATACATGGCCGTGGTGGCCCGGTTCCCGGAGAAATCCAAAGGGCCCGTGGCCAGGTATACACCCTTTGACGACGAGATAGTCCATCTCTACCTGGGCAAAGAGAGCCTCTCGTTCCACTAGCCTTTTGAGCCGACTGCTGGCCCAATCATAAGGACCAAGGAGACGAAAACATGAGCACCGACAACATCCTCTTTGAGGTGACCGACAGGGTGGGCGTCATTACCATCAACCGCCCCGAGGCCCTCAACGCGCTCAACAAGGTCACCCTCGAAGAGCTGGAAACCCTGCTCGGAGAGGTGGAGGGGAACGAATCCGTGAGGGCCCTCGTCATAACCGGCGCGGGGGACAAGGCCTTTGTGGCCGGGGCCGATATCCGGGAGCTCAAAGAGCTGGACGGGCCGGGAGCGCAGGCGCTCTCCCGCCGGGGCCAGATAATCACCCTGAAGATCGAGTCCATCCCCATTCCCGTGGTGGCCGCGGTGAACGGCTACGCGCTGGGCGGGGGGTTCGAGCTGGCCCTCGCGTGCGACTTCATCTACGCGTCCGAGAACGCCCGCTTCGGCCTGCCGGAGATAAACCTGGGAATACTGCCCGGGTTCGGCGGCACCCAGAGGCTCTGCCGCCTGGTGGGGACCGCGAGAGCCCTGGAGATGTGCCTCACCGGCGACCAGATCGACGCGGCGGAGGCCTTCAAGCTGGGGATAGTGA
>JARFUL010000108.1 GCA_029289015.1 Syntrophobacteria bacterium
AGACCGGTCTACTATCCGGCATTCAAAAAGAGAGAGGGGGCTAGCCCAAGAGGGACTCAAAAATGGTCTTCTCGAATATCTGAAGCGGCAGCACGCTCTTTTCCACCTTCATGGAGAGCACGGCCCCATGCCAGGAGCTCATGATGAAATTGGACACTTCTTGGACATCTACCGTGTCCGAAATTTCTCCCGCGTCCCGGGCCTTGTCAAGGAGGTCCGCGATTTTGAGCCTCATGGTTTCCAGCACCTCCACGAGCTTGGCCCTGAAGGGTTCACTCAGGTCGCCCATCTCCTGGGCGAGGTTGCCTATGGCTCAGCCGCCGCTGAACCCCCGCGCGCTGAAGAGTTCGATAAAGCTCCTGAAGAAACCCCTCAGACGCTCGAGATAGGGAAGGGTGTCGTCCCCAAAGAAACCCTCGGCCGTGGAAAAGACGGACCTGGCGAAGTAATCTACCACCTTGAGCCCGAAATCCTCCTTGTTCCTGAAATGAAAATAGAAGGAGCCTTTCGGCACCCCCGCGGCTTCGAGGACCTCCTGGATTCCGGTGTTGTTGAACCCCTTGCGGAGAATGATATGCGCGCCCTCCTCGATGATCCTCTGTTTGGTGGACTCCTTCACCACGGGATCGGGGTCCCGCCTTCTGAATCTCTGGCTTGGGAAGGTCATACGCTACTAATAGACCGGTCGTCTACTAATGTCAACCCTTTTTCCGGGCCGGGCTGAAAACCGATGGTGCGAGGGAGATATCAGCTGAGGCAGGGGAGGGTCTTTGAGGGTGATAAACAGTTGATCCAGGCTGGAGCCAGGCCGCGCCGATTGGTTCAGCAGCACTCGCCACCGCCGCAGGTGGCTCTCTCCTTTCCCTTTATCCAGGTCTGGATGATGTACACGGCGCAGCCCACGCCGGGGCTGACCGTTATGGCCGAGGCCGGGCAGTTGTTCGCGCACGCGCCGCACTCCATGCAGCCGCCCAGGTCCACGAGCGCGGCTTTGTGCTCGTTCACCTCAAAGACGCCGTGGGGACACACGAGGGTGCACTCGCCGCACCCCACGCAGGCTTCCCCGTCGAGGTGCAGGGTCGCGACGTTATCAAGATACCTGAGAGTGTCCAATCTATATCTCCTTCAAATCAGCCTCACCCCGCGAAGCTCGCGCCCACCCAGGCCAAGATCGTAGCCAAGAGCGCGGCAGCTTGCAGGGGTATGGCCCTTCTCATCTCCTTTTCCACCCCGGAAGGTGAGGTGAAGGGGGTGGCCCCGGTGAAATTCATGGCCAGGTAGGAGCTGACCACCCCGGCGAAGAGAACCAGGGCTAGGTCTTCGAGCCCGCGGGCCCGGCCCCAGAACGCCAACACGACACCGGCCCCGCCTAAAAGACCAGCAATAGCGCCCTTGAGCGAGAAGGCCCTCCCCGGGAGCCAGGGCAGGAGCGCGGGCACCAGGACCGCGCCCGCAAAAATACCCGCGCCGAGCGCGCACACAGCCATGAAACCTCTCAGCCAGGCCGCGTTGAAGGAAAAGAACCCCACCCCCAGCCCGGAGAGAACAAAGATCGCCAAAAGGGCCCACATAGTGGGTTTTATTAGCAAAAAGAGCTCCACGGGCACCAGCAGCAGCCGCTCAGCGAAGGTGAAGGTCACCCTCCGCATGGGGAACTCGGCCTTCATGCCCGCGCGGATGAAGCCCCTGATGTCCCTCGCCCTCACAGGGCCCCAGGTAACGCTGAAGCCGCACCCCTTCTCCACATCCCGGGCCGACACCCCGGTGGCTGAGAGCTGGGGGAGGATTATGTTTCTGTGCCGGACCACCTCTTCCAGCCCGCTCAGCTTCACCATCCTTATCACCTCGGGCGCGCAGAAGAGCCCCTTGCCCGCCGCGCACCAGACGTTGATCCCCCGGGTGTCCAAGACCAGGATCCATGCGTCGAGCCCGCTGAGCTCCTTCCTGAGCGCATCGAAGCTGAGCTTGTAGTTGGCCGAGACCAGCACCGCGGAGTCGGGTCCGGGCCGGCCCACGCAGTAGAGCCCAGGCTCAACCTTGTAGTCGTTCCTGAAGCTGCTCATGCGGGCCAGGGCCGTGGCGAGGATATCCGGCCTCGCCAGGGAGGTTTTTACCCTGGGGACCGGCCCCGCGGGGGTCTCCACGAACTCCTCGACAAAGTGCCAGAGACGGTATCCGGGCCTTTCAAGCGTTGAACTCGGAGGTCTTACCGGAGAGCCGCAGCACACCACGTCTTCCCCGGGGTGCATGGGGAAAGGTTGCGGGCCGGCCTGGGTCTCGCAGGAGCAGGGCTCCTGGCCGGTTGAGCAATTTTCGTTCTTGGGGGTCATATTCATTTTTGCAACTAGTCCAGCTCCTTAGAGCGCCGTGGCCATCTCCTTGAATCTCTCCAGCATCTCATGGTCCACACAGTAACATGTGGCCGGGCCTTCCACCACTCCCCTGATGAGCCCGGCCTCTTTGAGGCTCTTTAAGTGCTGGGAGACCGTTGACTGGGCCAGGGGGAGGATGTCCACGATCATTCCGCAGATGCAGCGGTCCACCTCCTGGAGATGGGCCAGGATCTTGACCCGCGCGGGGTGGGAGAGCGCCTTGCACATTGAGGCAAAGGTCTGGATCTCCGTGTCGTCATCATGGATAGTACCCATCTTCTTCATCCCCCGTTCTCGCGGTCCCTTTGCGCCATGTCTTATCGTATATCTACGATAAACGATTAACGAGCTGGTGTCAACCCCAAAGAGAGGTGAAACCCCTGCCGCGGCCATGGGGTTTTGAGCCTCCCGCCGGGCCAAAGAGATAAGATTATCAATACCATAGCCTTTTCCCTCTCCCAAAGGGCCAGGGGATGTTATTCTAAAAAACCGGGCCTCTGTCGGGAGGATTTCCCGGTGGGCTCCGCCGCGAAAAAGGAGGAGAGCATGAAGCTGAGAGGCCTTCACCTGCTTGTGACCTACCAGTGCAACCTTGAATGCGATCACTGCTTTGTGTGGGGAAGCCCCCGCCAGAGCGGCACCATGACCATCGGGACCATCCGGCGGGCCCTGGATGAGGCCAGGGAGCTGGGCACGGTGGGCTCGATATTCTTTGAAGGCGGCGAGCCCTTTCTGTATTACGCGACCCTCCTGGGAGGGGTCAGGGCCGCGGCGGGCCTCGGGTTCAAGGTTGGCATAGTATCCAACGGCTACTGGGCCCTCGACACCCAGGACGCGCTGGAGTGCCTCAAGCCCTTCAGGGGATTGGTCCAATATCTATCCATAAGCACGGACCTGTACCACTGGGAGGAGAATATCAGCCCCCTGGCGAAGAACGCGAGGCGCGCGGCAAAGGAATTGGACATTCCCGCGGGGTTCATCACCATAGCCCAGCCTGAAGAAGCGAACGACCCCCCCGCAAGCGCATCAGCGGTCAGGTACCGCGGCAGGGCCGCGCAGAAGCTCGCGCACCGGGCCCCAGGGCTTCCGTGGTCCGGGTTCACCGAGTGCCCCTACGAAGACCTCAAAGAGCCCGGAAGGCTCCACCTGGACCCCTTCGGGAACCTGCACATCTGCCAGGGAATCTCGGTGGGCAACATGTTTCGCGTTCCCCTGGGCGAAATCCTCAAGCAATACGATACGGACTCCAAC
>JARFUL010000109.1 GCA_029289015.1 Syntrophobacteria bacterium
CAGGCGGCGGCATCGCGTGGTGGGCCCACGTGGGAGGGTTCGCGGCAGGGGTGGCCGCGATAAAGCTCATCTGGTTCAGGCCCCCCGTCCCGCCGGGGCGCGGCCCCGGCAAGGGCGGCTAGCTCCACTAGGCTGGAAGGCTTATCGTCCCTCCGAAAGGCTTTGCCTTGGGCGCGCAAAACCACTACCATGAGCATACCGGTTCAACTCAGCCGGGCCAAAAGCGCCAACACGGCCCCCGGTAAAACTTCATGAAAATAGATGCGAGAGGGATGGCCCTTCGGGGTTATTCCTCCGTGGGCCCTCGCCGGCCGTGCAAGATGGCCTTCTTCCAGCCGGCGCGGGTTCAAATCTGGCCGGATGATCCGGTGCTACTGCTGGGGCTTCGCCCCATGGGGATGATCCAGCTGGATGATCCAGTACAATAGATGGGGCTTCGCCCGGATGATCCGGTACAACAGACGGGGTTACGCCCCGTGGGGAGAGTTCTCTAAATACTTGTCTTAGAATTTTTCCTGTGGTGGAGCCCACGCGTTCTCTTATATGATTACGCACGCAGACTGAATTTTATCACCCCACATGGATAGAGACGGTGGAGTTGACTTATGGACGAGGTATCCCAGAGGGTTCTCAAGGCGGCCAAAGAGGTGATGGTCAAGTTCATAGAGACAGGGAGGGTCTCCCCCGCGTCCTATGACGAAACCTTCAGGAAGGTCTACGAATCCATGCTTCTATCGGTTCGCGCGGGGCTCAAAGAGCCCTCCGAGACCAAAGAAGAGGGATAGTCGCACGGTTCCTCGGCGGAACAAAACCTCCCATGCACCCCAAAAGGCCGGTGCCAAAATCCTCGGGTAACCCAGAAGTCAGGGGGCCAGGCCCCCTAAGTTGACCCCCATATCATTCGGGCTATAGGGCCTTGGCCCCCTTTCCCTCCACCTTTGCCACGATCTTGTCCGTAATGGCCCGGTAGGCCTCGGCCACCGGCGAGTCCGGCCTCTCTAGAACAACGGGCAGACCCCTGTCGCACAGCTCCACCGTCTCCGGGCTGAGCGGTATCTCACCGAGGAACGGGACCCCCATATCCCGGGCTGCGGCACGGCCGCCCCCCTTGCCGAACAGCTCCACCGCCTCACCACAGTGAGGGCAGACAAAGGAGGCCATGTTCTCCACCAGGCCCAAAAGCTCCATGTTCAGCTTGCGGCAGAAGCTCACCGCCCTTCTCACGTTGGCCACGGAGATGAACTGGGGGGTGGTGACCACCACCGCGCCGGCCTCGGGGATGTTGCTGGCCACGGAGAGCGGCTCGTCGCCGGTGCCGGGAGGCGAGTCTATGACCAGGTAGTCGAGCTTCCCCCACTTTATGTCCGAGATGAACTGTCTTATCGCGGCCAGCTTCAGGGGGCCCCGCCAGATGACCGCGGTGTCGTGGTCGTGCATCAGGGTGGCTATGGAGACCACCTTGAGCATTCCCTTGTAGTCCGCGGGGTTGAGCCCCTGGGCGTCCGGCACGAGGAGCTGGTTGATTCCCAGCAGGTTGTGCACCGTGGGGCCGTGGAGGTCCACGTCCATCACCCCGACCTTCCTGCCCTTCTTGGCCAGCTCCAGCGCGAGGTTCACCGCGACGGTGGACTTGCCCACGCCACCCTTGCCGGACATGACCATTATCTTGTGGTCAATGAGGTCTAGGCTCTCACGGATCTTCTTTTCCTGCTTGTCACGCTCCTCAAAAGGGTTTACCGGCTTTTTGCCGCGCTTAGACTCGTCCTTTTCCATTATCCTGCCTCCTCATTCGAGCGCTCCGAGGATTGAGATGTTTCTCACAAGCTGAGAAAAATATAACAGATGGGACCATAAAGGCAAGGTAGTTCGTGAGGCTTGGGTCTCTCTCCTTGACACCTTGGAATCCAAAGGGCTATTCTTTCTCTGTTTTAACTTCCCCGGGAGGTGTCTCAATTGGCCCCGTTATCAGGTGAGTACGAAAGAGCGCTGGAGTATCTTTACGGTCTCCAGGTCTACGGCATAAAGTTCGGGCTCTCCTCCACCAAAAGTATCCTCAAGAGACTGGGCAACCCCCACAAGAGGCTGTCGGTCATCCACATAGCGGGCACCAACGGCAAGGGCTCCGTGGCCGCGACCGTGGCCTCGATCCTGAAGGAGCTGAGGCTCAAGGTCGGGCTATACACCTCGCCGCACCTGGTCAGGTTCAATGAACGGCTCGTTGTGAACTCCCGGGAGATAAGCGACAAAAAGGTGGTGGGTCTGTT
>JARFUL010000110.1 GCA_029289015.1 Syntrophobacteria bacterium
CGGGTGATGGAGTTCGACCCTAAGGGCAGCGTGGTCGCGATTAAAAACGTGGCTGTGAACGAGCCCTTCTTCCAGGGCCACTTCCCTGAAAACCCCGTGTTCCCAGGAGTGCTGATGGTGGAGGCCTTCGCGCAGCTGGGGGGCCTTTGGGCCTATCTTTCCGGTGTTGAGGAGGTGGCCAGCAAGAACGTCTTTTTCGTGTCCGTGGACAAGGTCAAGTTCCGCCGCGTGGTGAAGCCGGGGGACAGGCTCGTCCTCAGGGTCGACCTCCTTCAAAAGAGAAGCGCGGTCTACAAGTTCCAGGGCAAGGCCTATGTGGACGACAACCTGGCCGCGGAGGGCGAGGTCACCATGGTCATCGACATTGAAGGCCCGGACAGGAAGGGCCTGCCAGCAGCCAGATAACCATCCATGAGGTCCGGCGGCAACGGGGGCCGGACATCGGGGGACATATTATGATACACAACACCGCACAGGTCAGCGCTGATGCGGTACTCGGCGAGAACGTGGAGGTGGGGCCCTTCGCCATCCTGGAGGAGGACGTCAAGATCGGCGACGGCACAGTCATCGGGGCCCATGCCATGGTGTCGCGGTACACCACCATAGGTTCGAGCTGCTACATCTATCCCTATGCGTCCATCGGGACTCCGCCCCAGGACGTGGGTTTCGTGGAGGCGCCCACCAACCTCGTTATCGGCGACAAGACCACCATCCGGGAGTTCGTGACCATCAACCGCGGCTCCGAGAAGGGGGGCGGGGTCACGAGGGTGGGCAGGGAGAACTACATCATGGCCTACTGCCACATAGCCCACGACTGCCTTCTGGGAGACGGCGTGGTCATGGTCAACGCGGCCACCCTCGCCGGCCACGTGGAGGTAGGCGACTACGCGGTGCTCTCCGCGTACACCGGCGTTATCCAGAACGTGCGCATAGGCGCGCTGGCGTTTCTGGGCGCGAGGGCCGGCCTCGACAAGGACGTGCCCCCCTTTGCCATGGCCACGGGCTACAGGGCGAGGATTTACGGCCTGAACCTGGTGGGGTTGAGGAGGCGGCGCTTCCCCCGGGAGACCATAAAGGCCCTCAAGGAGGTCTACCGCATCCTGTTCCGCACCGAGATGCTTCTGGAGGAGGCCGCGCACAAGGTGGAGGAGGAGTTCGGCGACCTCGAAGAGGTCAGGGAGCTCCTCGAGTTCATAAGGTCCTCCAAGAAGGGCATCGCGGCGGGCAACAACAGGGAGGGATATTGGAAAAAATAGGAATGATCGCCGGCGGCGGCGGGTTCCCCTTTCTCTTTGCCAGGGCCGCGCGGGCGAAGGGATTTTCCGTTGTGGCCGCGGCCATAGAGGGGGAGACGGACCCCTCCCTCGCCCATGAGGTTGACGAGCTCCGCTGGGTTCCCCTGGGCAAGTACAAGAGGCTGGTGGAGGTGTTCAAGTCCTCGGGGGTCAAGGAGCTGGTCATGGTGGGCACCATCTCCAAGGGCAGGGTCTTTGAAAAGATCCATCCGGATTTCAAGGGAGCGCTGATATGGACCAAGCTCAAGGCCCGGGGCGACGACAACATCCTCACCGCGATCGCCGACGAGATGGCCGGCGACGGGCTCACGGTCCGGCCGTCCACCGAGCTTTTGCCCGAGCTCCTGGCCCCCGAGGGCCGCTACACCCGCAGGAAGCCCACCAGGGGCGAGCTTGACGACATGGACCTGGGGTTCGATGTGGCCCGGAGGCTGGGCGACCTCGACATCGGCCAGTGCGTGGTGGTGCGGGAGGGGGTGGTGCTCGCGGTGGAGGGCCTTGAGGGCACCGACGAGTGCATCCTGAGGGCCGGAAGGCTGGGGAAGGGGCGGTTGGTGGTGGTGAAAAGGGCCAAGCCCAGCCAGGATTTGAGGTTCGACCTGCCCGCGGTGGGCGCGCAGACCATCGAGACCATGCGGGAGGCCGGCGGGGTCCTTCTCGCTGTGGACGCAGGGAAGACCGTAATATTCGGCCTGGACGAGATGGTGGAAGCCGCGGACAGGGAAGGCATAGCGGTTTTGGGCGTCAAACGTCCTGAGGAGGACTAGAGGTTTGTCGCGGCTCAGGGTTGCGGTCATAGGGGTCGGCTATCTCGGCAAGTTCCACGCGCAGAAGCTGGCCGACATGGAAGGCGTGGATTTCGTGGGGGTGGTGGACATCAACCGCGAGCGGGCCGACGAGGTGGCCGCGCTCTGCGGGGTAAAGCCCTTCTACGACCACAGAGAGATTGTCTCCCGGGTGGATGCCGCGTCCATCGTGGTGCCCACCTCCTCCCACTTTGACGTGGCCAAGAACTTCCTCGACGCGGGGGTCCACCTTTTGGTGGAAAAGCCCATCACCACCACCGTGGAGGAGGCGTCGAGCCTTATCAAGATGGCTGATGAGAGGGGGCTGGTGCTCCAGGTGGGCCACGTGGAGAGGTTCAACCCCGCGTATACCATGGCTGTAGAGCACGTCAGGCTCCCCCTGTTCATCGAGGCGCACCGCCTCGCGGTGTTCAAACCGAGGGCCCTCGACGTAGACGTGGTCCTCGACCTGATGATCCACGACATAGACATCGCGCTGAGCCTGGTGGACTCGCCCGTGAAGGAGATACGCGCGGCCGGGGTTCCGGTGCTCTCCGGCCGCACCGACATCGCTAATGTCCGCATGGAGTTTGAAAACGGCTGCCAGGCCAACCTCACCGCGAGCCGGATCTCCCTGAGCGCGCTGAGGAGGTTCAGGGTCTTCCAGCCCGAATCCTACCTCACGCTGGACTTCTCAAAGAAGAGCGCGGCGGTGTTCAGGACCACGGAAGGGCTGGATGAGAGCGGCTATCCCAAGATCACCTTCCAGGAGGTGGGCCAGGGGGATAGGGACACCCTGAGGGACGAGATCGAGGCTTTTGTCCACGCGGCCAAGACCGGGTCCCGGCCTCTCGTTTCGGGGGAGGACGGGCTCAAGGCCCTGGAGGTGGCCCTCAAGGTGAACGAGCAGATCCGGGCCAACATCAAAAGGGCCGGCGAACTTATCCGGGGGGTTAAGGGGTCGTGAACCCCGCGAGAACCGTGATGATTGCCGCGGGGGAGGCCTCCGGCGACCTGTACGGGGCCCGGCTCGTAAAAGAGATGAGGAGCCTCGCTCCGGGCCTCGAGTTCTTCGGCATGGGCGGGCCCTTTATGGCCGCCCAGGAGGTCCGGCTTCTCTTCCACGCGAGGGAGACCGGCGCGGTGGGTTTCGTCTCCGAGGTGTGGCGGCACCTGAAGAGGTTTTACGAAGCGCTCACGAGGCTGAAGAGCGACATCATCCGGCAAAGACCCTCTTTAGTTATCCTTATCGACTTTCCCGAGCTGAACCTGAGGCTGGCCAAGGCCGCGAAGAGGGCGGGGGTAAAGGTGTTCTACTACGTCTCCCCCCAGATCTGGGCCTGGCGCACCCACAGGGCGAGGATCATGAGGGACTGCGTGGACCTCCTCGCGGTCGCGCTCCCCTTTGAGGAGGAGTTCTACCTGAGAAGGGGCGCGCGCGCGGTCTTTGTGGGCCATCCCCTGATGGATTTCCTCGCGCCCGTGCTGAACGACCCTCCCACCAGGGCCGACCTGGGCCTCAAGGAGACGGGAAACCTCGTCGCGCTCCTCCCGGGCTCCCGCAAGGGGGAGGTCTCCTCCATGCTTCCCGGGCTCCTCGACGCGGCCGGGATTCTGGCCCGGAGCATGGCCGGGATAAGCTTCGTTCTTCCGCTCGCGCCCACCGTGGACCTGGCGGACGTGGAGCACGCGGTGCTTGACAGCGGCCTGGATGTTACGGTACTTCAAGGGAAGACCCATGAGGCCATCAAGGTTTCGGACCTCGCGCTAGCAGTCTCGGGCACCGTGACCCTCGAGGCCGCGATTTTGGGGACCCCCGCGGTGATTGTCTACCGGGTCTCAAAGTTGAGCGAAATGGTGGGCAGAATCCTGATAAAGTCTCACCACGTGGGGCTCATCAACATCCTCGCGGGCGAGACGCTGTTCCCGGAGCTCCTCCAGGAGGACGCCCAGCCGGCGCACATCGCGCACGCGGCCCTGGACCTGCTTTCGGACCCCGGGAAGATGTCCGGGCTCAGGGAGAGGCTCAGCCAGGCCGCGGCCTCCCTCGGCGGGCCGGGCGCGGCCCGCCGCGCGGCCAGGCTGGCCGTAGGTCTCATGGAACAGAAGGCATGAAAGAGACCAACGTATATCTTCGCCTTTTAGAGCTGGTCAGGCCCCACACAAAGAGGCTGGCCCTGGCCATGGTCTGCATGCTGGGGGTGGCCGCGGCCCAGCCGGTCATCGCGTATCTCATAAAGCCGGTGGTGGACGGGATCATCGTGGAGAGGGACCCCGGGCTCATGAAGCTCCTGCCGCTGGTGGTGCTGGTGGTCTTCGCGGGCAAGGGTCTCTTCGGCTGGGGCTCCACCTATCTCATGCACTACGTGGGCCAGTCGG